>DASTWT010000191.1:0-2861 GCA_035765815.1 Luteimonas sp.
TGCCGTCCTCGATGCGCGGGCGCGGGAAGCCGGTGAAGTCGAGCGAAGGATCGCGCACGCCCGGGTCCCACACGCGATGCCAGTTGCCTGCGCGCGCGCGCAGCGTCGCCGCCGCGTCCCCCTCGCCGAGGCCCGCCGCCATCTGCGACAGCGCGCAGTCGGCGAGCGCGTATTCCAGCGTCGCCGACCCGCCGTGGTGCTGGTCCGCGTCCATGCCCTTGGACGGATACGCGCGGTCGTACGGGACGTAACCATCGGCGATGTACGTGTCGTTGCCGGCGCGGCCCTGCGCGCGCGACATCGCCGGCGGCCGGCCGCCCGCGTTCTGCCACAGCGCGTCCCACGCCTCGCGCTCGCGCCCCTGCAACGCGCCGAAGCGCCACAGGTCGACCAGCCACGGCGTCACCGGATCGCCGGTCATCACGTTGGTCTCGAAGTTCGCGTAGCCCCAGCGCGGCAGCCAGCCCATCTGTTCGTGGATCGCGAGCATCGAGCGCGCGATGTCGCGCGCGCGTTGCGGCCGCAGCATCGCCAGCAGCTGGTTCTGGCTGCGGTAGGTGTCCCAGAGCGAGAAGTATTCGTAATAGGTCCAGCCGTCGGCGCGGTGGACGAGATCGTCGTAGCCGCGGTAGCGGCCGTCGGCGTCGCTGCCGGTCAGCGGCTGCAGCAATGCGTGGTACAGCGCGGTGTAGAACACGGCACGATCCGCGCCGCCGGCCCCTTCGACGCGCACCGACGACAGTTCCTTCCGCCATGCGGCCTGCGCCTGCGCGCGCATCGCATCGAAGCCCAGCAGGCGCCCGGCCCGCTTGCCGTCGGCTTCGAGGTTGCCGCGCGCGCCTTCGGCGTCCACGTGCGAGATCGCGCTTGTCGCCGTGATGCTGTGCGATCCGTCCAGGTCGAACTCGAGCCAGGCGCCGTTGGCGACGTCCCACTGCACCCCGACGCTGCGCCGCGAGCCGGGCACGCCGCCCTCGCGGTCCCAGGTGCCGAAGGCCTTGAACGGGCGATCGAACTCGATCCGGAACCAGGTCGTGTACTGCGCGCCGCCGCAGAAGCTGTTGGTCACCAGCTTGCCCTGCACGATGCGATTCCCGACGACTTCGACCACGCTGCCGACGACTTCGTGCTTCTCGTTCGCCTGGCCGACGTTCACGAGCACGCGCCCGGTCCTGGTGCCCGGTGCGAAGGTGTAGCGTTCCGCCGCCGCGCGCGTGAGCGCCGTGGCTTCCGCCTCGATGCCGCCGGCCTTGCCTTGCGCGTCGAGCAGGCGCACGCGGTAATAGCCGGCCTCGCCCACCTCGCCATCGTGCGTGTACGGCGCGGCGTAGCTGCGGTAGTCGAACGGCGCCGCCTTCGGATCCGAGGTATCGAAATCGCCGCCGGGCCCGATGCTGCCGGTCACCGGAAGCACCGCGACCTGCCCGCCCTGCGCCCAGCAACCGGCCCCCGACAGGAACGAGTGGCCGAAGCCGCGGATCTTCGGATCGTCGTAGCGGTAGCCCGCGTAGTGTCCGGTGATCGGGCTCACCTGGATGAGGCCGAACGGCGCCGACGCGCCGGGGAACGTGTTGCCCTCGCCCTGCGTGCCGATGAAGGTGTCCACCTCGCGCACAGGGTCGTTCGGCGCCGGCGCCGACGCGGCCGCCGATGCGTCGGCGACGCGCGCGCAGGCCAGCAGGCCCGCGCAAAACAGCGCCGCGAGGCGCGGACTGCGGTGAAGATCGCGGGGAACGGTCATCGGGAGCCCCATGCGCGAAAAACCGCATCGTGCGGCCCGCTCGCCCGCACGGTCAACACGCTGCTACGCTGTCGCGATGGATCAAGCCCCCGCCCCCGTCCCCGCGCCGACGCCCGCTCCGGCGCCCGCGTCCAAGCCCATGGCGGAGCGTTTCCGCGGCTACCTGCCGGTGGTCGTCGACGTGGAGACGGGCGGCTTCGACTGGAACCGGCACGCGCTGCTCGAGCTCGCCGCGATCCCGATCGAGCTCGACGCCGACGGCCGCCTCGTGCCGGGCGAAGTCGCGTGCTCGCATTTCGAGCCGGCGCCGGGCACCGAGATCGACCCGAAATCGCTCGAGGTCACCGGCATCATCCTCGACCATCCGTTCCGCATGGCCAGACCGGAGCGCGAAGGCCTCGACCACGTGTTCTCCGCGGTTCGCGCGGCGGTGCGCCGCCACAACTGCCAGCGCGCGATCCTGGTCGGCCACAACGCGCACTTCGACCTCAACTTCCTCAACGCCGCGGTGGCGCGCGTGCAGCACAAGCGCAATCCGTTCCATCCCTTCAGCGTGTTCGACACCGTGTCGCTGGCGGGCGTGGCCTACGGGCAGACGGTGCTGGCGCGCGCGGTGCAGGCCGCGGGCTTCACCTGGAAGAGCGACGAGGCGCATTCGGCGGTCTACGACGCCGAGCGCACCGCCGAGCTGTTCTGCAGGATCGCCAACGCCTGGCAACCGGCGTAGCCGAGCACCAGCACCAGCACGACATCGCGTTTCTCCCCGCAGGCGTCGGTGTCAGGCGAGGCCGCGCTGGCGCACGGCCTCGAACAGCGCGACGCCGGTGGCGACGGACACGTTGAGGCTTTCGGTCGTGCCCGGCATCGGGATGCGCACGAGGCTGTCGCAGGATTCGCGCGTGAGCCGGCGCAGCCCGTCCGCCTCGCCGCCGAGCACGATCGCGACGTTGCCGGTGAGGTCGAGCGCGTACAACGACGCCTCCGCATCGCCCGCGAGGCCATGGATCCACACGCCGAGCTTCTGCAGGTCGCGCAGGCAGCGCGAGAGGTTCGTGCAGCGGATCACCGGGATGCTGTCGGCGGCGCCGGCCGAGGTCTTGCGCACCGTCGCGGTGACCTG
>DASTWT010000192.1:0-10944 GCA_035765815.1 Luteimonas sp.
GGCCAAGGGCCACCCGGGCGCGCAGGTGCGCGACAACGCGCTGAGCAAGGCGCGCTTCGAGTTCCGCTGGGAGGACCAGTTCAACCTCGGGCTCGACCCGGACCGCGCCCGCGAGTACCACGACGAGACCATGCCGAAGGAGGCGCACAAGTCCGCGCACTTCTGCTCGATGTGCGGGCCTAAGTTCTGCTCGATGCGCATCACCCAGGACGTGCGCGACTACGCGGCCGAGCACGGCATCGGCGACGCGGCGCAGGCGCTCGAGGCCGGCATGGCCGACAAGGCCGCCGAGTTCCGCGACGCCGGCGCGCAGGTCTACCGCGAGGCCTGAGCGCGATGTCCCGGCAGCGCGCGCTGTGGGCGCGGCCCTGGTCGGTGCTGGCGCGCAGCCATCCGTCCGCGTTCCTGCTCGCGGCGCAGCTGCTGAGCCTGCTGGTGTATCCCGCGGTGGACGAAACGAGCGGCGGCCGCCTGCTGTTCGGCGCGGTCGCGCTGGTCGTGGTGCCGCTGGCCGTGTGGGTCGTGAACCGGAGCCCGGCGGTGCGCTGGATCGCCTGGATGCTGGCGATCCCGGCGATGCTGCTCACCGCCGTCGCCGTGCTGTTCACGGTGCCGGCGCTGCTGCCGTGGTCGGCGATGCTCGAGGCGGCCTTGTACTTCTACGCGGCCGGCAGCCTGATTTCGTACATGCTGCACGACCACGTCGTCAGCGCCGACGAGCTCTACGCCGCCGGCGCCACGTTCACCCTGCTGGCCTGGGGCTTCGCCTACGCCTTCTTCGTCTGCCAGGCCTGGGCACCGGACAGCTTCATGTCCGCCGACGATCCCGGTCGCGCGAGGCGCTGGCTCGAGCTGCTGTCGCTGAGCTTCAGCAACCTGTCCGCGACCGGCCTGAGCGACATCGTGCCGATCGGCTCGGGGGCGCGGGTGCTGGTGATGCTCGAGCAGTTCGCGGGCGTCGGCTACATCGCCACCGTCGTCTCGCGGCTGATCGGCCTCACCCTGATCCGCCAACGCCGCTGACGGATCGCCGCGGCGGGACGTCAGAAGTTGGGCTTGTCGGAAGAGGCCTGGTAGCGGGCCATGGCGTCGACGAGGATCGCGCGCGCGGTGGCGGCGTCGCCCCAGCCGTCGAGCTTCACCCACTTGCCCTGCTCCAGGTCCTTGTAGTGCTCGAAGAAGTGGCCGATGCGCTCGAGCCAGTGCGGGCTGACCTGGCCGATGTCGGCGATGTGCCTGTAACCGGCGAACACCTTGTCCACCGGCACGGCGAGGATCTTCTCGTCGCCGCCGGCCTCGTCGGTCATCTTCAGCACGCCGACCGGGCGGCAGCGGATCACCGAGCCCGGGATCAGGGGCAGCGGCAGGATCACCAGCACGTCGGCCGGGTCGCCGTCGCCGCAGACGGTGTGCGGCACGTAGCCGTAGTTGCACGGATATCGCATCGGGGTGGACAGGATGCGGTCGACGAAGATCGCGCCCGAGGCCTTGTCGACCTCGTACTTGACCGGCTCGGCGTCCTTCGGGATCTCGATGACGACGTTGATTTCTTCCGGGGGGTTCTTGCCGGTGGGGACGAGGTCCAGGCCCATGGGGGAAGCGCTCCGACGTGCGGGCCGCGCCTGGCCGGCAGCGGCGGAAAAGGGGGGGGCGCGCATTCTACCCGCTGGATTGCTGCAATGCAGCGAAATCGCCTTGCTAGCATTCGCCTGAATTCACCGGAGTAGCCGACATGCGAGTTCCCGCGATCCTCCTGGCCCTGCGGCGGACCCCGCTGCCGCGACCGGCCACCTGGGCCGCAAGCCGATGAAGTTGCCCGTCCCGTTCCTCCAGCTGCCCTTGCGGTTCGACGCGCAGCGCCTGGCCGCGGAAATGGAGCGCTGGGGCGAGGCGCTCTGGCGCGACCATCCGCAGAAGTACCCCGGCAACTCGATGCTGCCGCTGATCGCCGCCAACGGCGACGCCGGCGACGAATCCTTCGACGGCGCGATGGCGCCGACGCCCGAACTGCGGCAGTCCCCCTACATGCAGCAGGTGCTGTCGAGTTTCGGCGCGGTCCTCGGCCGGTCGCGGCTGATGCGGCTGGCCGGGCAGGCGGAAGTCTCGCCGCACACCGACGGCGGCTACTACTGGGCGGAACGGGTGCGCATCCACGTGCCGATCCGGACCCAGCCGACGGTGCGCTTCGTCTGCGGCGGCGAAACCATCCACATGGCCGAAGGCGAGTGCTGGATCTTCGACACGTCGCGCCAGCACATGGTCTTCAACGACGCGACGGAGCAGCGCGTGCACCTGGTCGCCGACACCGTCGGCGGCGACGAATTCTGGTCGCTGGTCGGGCGCGGCAGGCCGCACGACGCCAATCCGCCGGGTTGGCAACCCCGCCACGTCGCGCCGGACGAAGCGGCCGCGCCGCCGGTGTTGCTGTGCGAGCGTTACAACCTGCCGCGGGTGATGAGCCCCTGGGAGATGCAGCATCACCTGCAGGAACTCAACTCGCAGCTCGTGGACCAGCGCTCGCCCGACTCGCAGCAGATGCAGATGGCGTCCATGCGCCTGGTGCGCGCCTGGCGGAGCCTGTGGGCGCACTACGCGGATTCGGGCGAAGGGACCGAGGCCTATCGCGCCGCGCTGCAGGCCTTCCTCTCGCGCCTGCCGAAATCGGCCGCCGGCCATCGCCTGCGCAACGGCGCGTTGTGGGCGCAATCGGTGGCGGCCGTGGTGCTCGATCCGGCGCTGCGCCACTGACGCAGCATCGCCACTGATTTCCCGGCCGCGGGAGTCGCCGATGCCGGCTCAGTCGCAGGTGAACGCATCCGGGCCTGAGGACGGCTGCGGCTTGCACAGGTCCGGCCAGCCGTTGCGTTTCCAGTAGTCCACCATGCCGATGCGCCGGGCGAATCCCTGGAATGCCGGGTCGCGGCGCGCCTTGCGCGACCAGGGTTCGGGTTGCCACAGCCAGTTCATGAAGCCATCCGACAGGCCGCTGTGCCCGTGTTCGTACAGGTCGAACGCGCGCGCGGGCTCGCCCAGTTGCAACAACAGCGTCGGCGCCCAGTCGTCGTCCGCATGCACCGCGACCACATCCAGCGCCGTCCGACGTTGCGAGGCATCGCCATAAGTCCCGAGGTAGATCGCCTGCAGGTCCAAAGGCGGGATCTTCGTGCCCATCCTGCCGGTCGACTTTGCGAATTCGCGGGCAGCTTCCTGCGTGTCGCCATGCGCGGCGTCGTACATCTCGAGCATGAGCGCACCGAACGGGGAATCCTCGGTGCCACCACGATGGATGTAGTCCAGCGCCCCGGCGTCGTCGCCTGCGCGCCAGCGAAGCATGCTCTTGTAGAACAGGAGCAGCATGTTCGCCGGGTCGTTGTCCAGGGCCGCATCGATGCGCGCTTCGGCGGCGCGCGTGCGGCCCATCGCCGCAAGCTCGTTCGCAGCCCAGTAGTTCACCGCGGAATCCGTCGGCCCCAGTGCGAGGGCGCGGCGCATCGGCTCGACCATCGCGTTGTAATGACGCTGCGAGAACTGGTTGTAGCTCAGCGCGGCGTACGCCTGCGCCTGGCGCGGGTCGATGGCCAGGGCCTGCTTCGCCGCCGCGTCGGAGGCTCGCCAGCTCGCATTCCAGTCGCCGCCCACGTATTGCGGCAGCACGGCCTGCGCCACCGCGAGCCTGGACCAGGCGCGCGCGAACGAGGGATCCAGCGCGGTCGCTTCATGCAGGAGCGCTATCGCGCGTGGCAGGCTGTCCCCGACCCGCCGGTTGACCAGCGCCTCGGCTTCCAGGAACTTCGAGTACGCCTCGCTGCTGGTCGTGGCCACGGGCACCAGCCGCCGGTCCGTGGAATCCCCGAGGACCACCTGCAACTGGCCGGCGACCGCGCGCGCGATCCGTTCCTGCAGGTCGAAGATGTCATGCATGTCGCCGTCGTAGCTCTGCGACCAGACCTCGAAGCCGTCGGTGGTGCGGACCAACTGCACGCTGATGCGCACCGCGTCGCCCTGGCTGCGGACCGACCCTTCCAGCACGCTGGCGACGTTGAGTGCCTTGCCGATGGTCCGCAGGTCCGCATTGCGTCCCGCGTAGTAGAACGAGGAGGCGCGGCCGGCCACCTTCATCCCCGGCACCGACGCCAGCGCGTTCAGCAATTCCTCCGCCATGCCGGTGGCGAAGTAGCCGCGGTCGTGGCCCGGGCTCAGGTCGTCGAACGGCAGCACCGCGATCGATCGGGCCGCGGTCGCCATGCTACCGGCGGTCCCCGCGGTACGCTGCCGCACCAGCAGGTTGGCGAGCAGCAGCACGACCGCGAGCGCCAGCACCGCGATGATCCACTTGTCCAGCTTGCGCCCGGTCGAATGGGCGATGGAGTCTTCCGGCGGGATCTCGCTTTCGCGCTTCAACCCCTGCGGGGTGAATTCGTAGAACCATGCGAAGGCGACCCAGAAGGGAAAGCCGATGCAGGCGGCGATCACGAACCAGCGCGTGCTCCAGTCGGGCGCGCCGAGCGGCGGGCCCAGTTGCGCGATGCCCTGCGCCAGCGCCCACGCCGCGCCGAGGTAAAGCACGCCCGCGCGCAGCACGTTGCGGCGCTTGAGTTCGGCGATGAACGAGGGGCGCCGCACCGGATCGCGGGTACTCAAGGCACGCCTCCGCCATGCGCCGCCGCGCCGCGCCGCGCCGCCACCTGGTCGGGGGTGGGCAATCCCACCTTGATGCAGAACGCGGCGAAACGCGGGTCCCGGCCCAGCGCCGCCGGGATGAAAGGATCCTCGTACAGCGTGGTCACGCCGGGATCGCGGATCTGCAGGCTGTGCTCGAGCCATGCGAAGGCGGCGTCGGCATCGCCGCGATACGCGTAGTACTGCACGAGGTTGGTCGGCGAGATGTCCCCGTATCGCAGCAGCTTCCGGACTTCCGCGGCGGCACCGGCGTCGTCGCCGCGCATCGCATGGACCTCGGCCAGCGCGCTGTCGCGGTTGTAGCCGGGCACTTCGGCCTGGGCGACGGCGAGTGCCCGGTCCGACTGGCCGCGCTTGATGTAGAGCGCGGCCAGGTAGGAACGGTAGCCGGACGCGGCGGGCTGCAGGTCGATCGCGCGTTCGAGTTCGGCCTCGGCCTCGTCGAGCCGGCCCGCGGCCAGGAGGAACTGGCCGGTGTAGAAGTGGAACGAGGCATTCAGGGGCTCCAGCGCGAGCACGTTCCGCATCATCGCCACGGCTTCGTCGAGCCGGCCCTGCGTGGCGGTGACGTCGGCGAGCTGGTACAGCGTCTCGGCGTTGCCGGGATCCAGCGACACCGCCCTCTGCAACGTCGCTTCGGCCGAGGCGATGTCGAGGTCCGACCAGGCCTGGACCACGCCAAGCGCGCCCTGGGCGACAGCGAGGTCCGGGCGCAGCGCGACCGCCCTGCGGGCATGCTGCCGCGCGAGCGCCTGCGTCGGTGCCCGCTCCGCCGGATCCTCGATCGCCCAGTCCAGGAACCACTGTTCGGCGATCGCCAGTCGCGCGTAGGCCAGCGCGTAATCCGGATCGAGCCTGATCGCCTCGCCGTAGTGCGCGACCGCCTTGGAATAGTCGGCGCGATTGCGACGCTCGGCGTAATAACGGCCCTGCAGCAGCGCATCGTAGGCGGCCATGCTGCCGCCGGGCGGCTTGTCGGTGGCTTCGATGGCGCGCCCGAACAGCGTGGCCTTCAACGCATTGGCGACCGATGTGGCGATTTCCGCCTGCACCGCGAACACGTCCTTCAACTGGCGTTCGTAGGTCTGCGACCACAACTGGCTGCCGTCCGCCGTGTTCACCAGCGATGCGACGATCCGCACGGTGTCGCCCTGCTTGCGCACGGTGCCCTCCAGGAGCGTCGCCACCCCCAGCTTCGCGCCGATGCCGGCGGTGTCGTCCTGCTGCGCGCCGCGGAACTGGAACGAGGAATTGCGGCCGATCACCTTCAGGTCGCGGACCTGGCCGAGCGCCGAGATCAGCTCTTCGGACAGTCCGTCCGAGAAGTAGTCCTGCGACGCGTCGCCGCTCTCGTTCAGCAAAGGAAGCACGGCGATGGACTTGACCAGCGCCGGCGCGCCGCCGCGATTCGCCTGCGCATGCCGGTTGAGCACGTTGGTGGCCAGCAGGACCACGGCGATCGCGAGCACCGCGATGATCGCGCGGTCGAGCGCGCGGCTGGAGCCGCGCCTGGCCGCGTCGCCGTCCGCGAGCTCGCTCTCGCGCTTCAGGCCTTCGGGCGTGAGCTCGTAGAACCAGGCGAAGGCGATCCAGAACGGGAACCCGATCGCCGCCGCGAGCACGAACCAGCGCGCGACCCAGGCGTAGTCGCCGAACAGCGGCAGCAGTTGCGCCAGCCCCTGCGCGAGCGCCCAGGCCGCGCCGATGTACAACACGCCCGCGCGCAGCACGTTGCGGCGCTTGAGTTCGGCCAACAAGGACGGTTTGGCGCTCACGGCGAATCCGCCGGCTTTGCCGCGTAGGGCAGGCCCGTGCGCCTGAGCACCGCCTGGAAGCGCGGATCGTCGCGAACAGGGTCGAATACGGGGTACCAGAGCAATTGCGGCGTGGTGCTGCCGCCGTCACGGGCGAAATCCCCGAGCGCGGCCAGCGCGCCGTCGCGATCCCCCAAGGCCATCAGGAACGCCGCCCGCACGACGCCGTCGCGGCGCAGGCCCGCGAGCGCCGGGTCGGTTTCGAGGATGCGGATGGCCGCCTGTCGCGACGCCGGATCGGTCATCCCGCGCACCATCGCGTCGATCAGGTCCGTCCGGCCATCCACCAGCGCCGACGCGATCCGCAGGTGGCGCCCTCCCTCGCCATAGTCGCCCCGGGCCGCGTAGATCCAGAACGCCACCCGGTGCTCCAGCAGTCCATCGGGATGGAGGGCGAGGGTGCGCCGGATCTGGGTCATCGCCTCGTCCGGGCGATGCAGGGCGGACAGCAGCTGCGCGCGGATGGCGCCGCTCGGCCCCGAGAGCGGATCGTGCCGGAGCGCGCGCTCGATTTGCGCCAGCGCGGGTTCCAGTTGTCCGACCGCATAGAGGAACTGCGCGTACTGGTCGATCGCTTCCGCGTCGCCCGGGGCCACCGCCACCGCGTGCCGGAACGCGTCGTCTGCCTGCGCCCAGCGCATCTCGTTGAGGAAGACGATGCCTTGGGCGACGTAGGCCAGGGGCAGGTCCGGATCCAGCGAGAGGGCCTGCCTGGCCGCGTCGAGCGCGGCCTGGCCGGTCGCGCGCATCGGCACGTCCGCGTACGTCGGGAGGATGGCGCGCGCTTCGGCCAGCGACGCCCACGCCTCCGCGTAACCTGGATCGAGGCGCACCGCCTGGTCGAACGCGTCGACGGCCTCGGGCATCGAACGCCGGGCGAACAGCGTCAGGCCGCGAAGGTACGCGTCATGCGCCCGTGGATCGACGGCGCCCCTGCTTCCCGCAGCATGCGTGGCTGTCCATTGCACCTTGAGCCGCTCGGCAATGGCGCTGGAAATCTCGTCCTCGACCGCGAAGATGCTGGTCAGCTTGCGATCGTACTTCTCCGACCAAAGGTGGTAGCCGCTGCGCGTGTCGATCAGCTGCGCGGTGATCCGCACCTGGTCGCCGACGCGCTGCACGCTGCCTTCGAGCACGGTCGCGACGCCCAGCACCAGGCCGACCTTGCGCAGGTCCTCGTCCTTGCCCTTGAACGCGAAGGCCGAGGTGCGCGCGGCGACCTTGAGGCCGGGCACCTGCGCGAGCGCGTTCAGGATTTCCTCGGTGATGCCGTCGCTGAAATAGTCGTTCTCCGGGTCGCCGCTCATGTTCACGAACGGGAGCACGGCGACGGACTTGGGTGCTGCCGGCGCGATCGTCGGCGACGATGGTGCGTTCACGGGCGACACGCCCACCTCGGGCGTGTCGGCCGCGGGCCCGCTGCGTTCGAACCTCCAGAGCAGGCCGCCGCCGACCGCAAGCAGCAGGGCGAGGATCGCGACCTCGGTGCCGCTGACCCGCTGCGCGCCGCGTTCGCCGTGGTACCAGGCCAGGACGACGGCGACGAAGAATCCGATCGCGAGCGTCAGGATCAGCAGGCGCTCGAACGAATCCGGCCAGGCGAAGCGCTGCGACACGATGTCCACGCCCTGCAACAAGGCGAACGCGAAGGCCACGTAGGCCAGCGCCCATTGCACCATCTTGCGGCGCTTGAGCCGAGCGAGCAGGCCGGTCATTGGCGGCCCGCCGCGCTGGCGGTGGCCCCCGGCGACTCCCCGGGGTATTGGCGCAGCAACGCCCGGAATCGCGGATCGCGGCGCAACGGATCCCATGCGGGATCGATGCGCAAGGTCCCGGCCGACAGGACCTCCCCGCCGTCAGCCCCCATCAGTTCCCGCAGGTGGGCGAAGGCGTCCGTCGCGTCGCCGACCAGGACCTCCACGCGGGTGAGGCGGTCGAGCCTGAACGCGCCGACGATCGGATCGCGCGCCAGAGACATTTGCCGCACGGCCGCCTGCGAGGCCGCAAGAGCCTCCCGCCTTTCGCCGAGGCCGGCGTGGGCCAGCCCGAGGTAACTCAGCGCATCGGGCGCCGTGCCGGGGTTGTCGAGCAACGATTCGAGTTGCCCGCGGGCCTGGAGGAACGCCGCGCGCGCAGCCGGCGCCTCGCCGCGCATCGCCAGCGCCTGCCCGCGCAGCAGGCTTCGCGGCACGAGGCTGTGTTCCCACCGCGTCATCAGCCATTCGGGTGCCCGGTCGATCGCGGCCAGGGCGGCGGCCGGATCGCGCGACATCATTTCCAGCTTGATCCGCAACAGGGACACCGATCCCTGCGGATCGGCGCCCGGGGGAATCGCCTCGAGCACGCGTCGCGCCGCGGCCAGGTCGCCCGCGAGCATCCGGGTGTTGGCGCGCTGCTCCTGCGCCTCGATGTCCCCGGGGAAGATGGTGAGCGAGCGCGCGTAGGCGGCGTCCGCCTCCGCGTAGCGGCGCATCGACACGTAGGAATTCGCCATCTCGCGCGGAATCAGCGAATCGCGCGGGTCGAGGACTTCCGCCCGTTGCAATTCGGCCACCGCGCGCATCCGGTCGCCCTGGCGACGATGCACGTACGCGATCGCGGCGATGACTTCCGCGTTGTTGGGCATGCCCGCGCGCGCCGCCTCGAACTCCGCCAGCGCCGGCGCATAGTCGCGATGGCCCCAGTAGTGCGCGTAGCCCATGGCCAGGTGGGCTTCCGGCAGCCCCGGCTGCAATGCCCGCGCCCGTCGCGCCGCATTGTCGGCGCCCGAGACCACCTCGGCGCGCATGTCCACGCCATACCAGTGCAGGTAGCTCAACAGGTACGAAAGCTGCGCGAACGCCAGCGCGAACGCGGGATCCTCCGCGATGGCGCGCCGGTACCGCTCCGCTGCCAGCTTGCCCACCGCCTGCGGATCGCCTGCGCTGCTGGTCTGCAACTGCCGGAACAGGGACAGGCCTTGCAGGTAGTAGTCGTGCGCGAGCACGTTGCGGGTCGGCACGCTGGCGATCCGCGCGGACTCGCGCGGCAGCAGTCGCGCCTTCAGCGCCTCGGCGACCCGTGACGCGACGTCGCTCTGCACCGCGAACACGTCCTTGAGGTCGCGGTCGTAGTTCTGCGCCCAGAGGTGGGTGTCCGAGGCCGCGTCGATCAGCTGCAGGTTGATCCGGACCTTCCCGCCGGCCTTCTGCACGCTGCCTTCGAGCACCGTCGCCACGCCGAGTTCGCGCGCCACGACGCGCAGGCTGGGCGGGTGGCTGGCGTACTGCTCGGTGGAGGTGCGCGAGATCACCTTGAGGTCGCCGATGCCGGCCAGGCGGGTGAGGATCTCGTCCTGCATGCCGGTGGCGAAGTAGGCATTGGCCTGGTCTTCGCTCAGGTTCTCGAACGGCAGGACGGCGATCGACTTGGGGGGCGCGGCGGCAGGCCCGGCGGGTGCGGGTGCTGCCAGCCGCGCACGTGACTGGGCGATGCGCGCGGCCTCGCTCCTGGGGGCAATCACGAACTTGTCGACTCCGAAGTAGGCCAGCGCGATCGCGAGCACTGCGATGATCATCCGCCCCAGGCGACGCCCGGTCTCCGGTGCGATCGATGCGCCAGGCGCCACGTCGGCGTCGCGCTTCAGGCCGTCGGGCGTCAGTTCGAACGCCCATGCCAGACCCATCGCGGGCAGGAAGCCGATCGCCAGCAGGATGACGACGCTCCGCGCAATCCACTCCGGGGCACCGAACATCGGAAGCACCGTACCCGCCACCTGGATCGCCAGCCATGCGGCGACCAGGTACAGGCCCGCCACGCGGATGACGTTGCGGCGCGCCAGCTCGGCAAACAGGGTCGCGGATCCCATCGCGTCATCCGCCCCCGCGGATGGCCCCCGGCCTGGGGGCGGCACCGGAAGTGTGACCGATTCGGCAGTGCCGCGCGCGGGGGCCGGAAAAGGATAGCCCCGCTCGGGGCGGGGCTATCCGGGTCTCGATGTCCGCGTGGGCGGACCTGGGCCGACCTACAGCAGCGGCACCAGCAGCAGCGCCACGATGTTGATGATCTTGATCAGCGGGTTGATCGCCGGGCCGGCCGTGTCCTTGTAGGGATCGCCGACGGTATCGCCGGTCACCGCGGCCTTGTGCGCCTCGGAGCCCTTGCCGCCGAAGTGGCCGTCCTCGATGTACTTCTTGGCGTTGTCCCAGGCGCCGCCGCCGGTGGTCATCGAGATCGCGACGAACAGGCCGGTGACGATCGTGCCGATCAGCAGTCCGCCCAGCGCCTTCGGCCCGAGCAGCAGGCCGACCACGACCGGCACCGCGACGGGCAGCAGCGACGGCACGATCATTTCCTTGATCGCCGACTTCGTCAGCATGTCCACCGCCTTGTCGTACTGCGGCTTGCCGGTGCCTTCCATGATCCCCTTGATGTCGCGGAACTGGCGGCGCACTTCCTCCACCACCGCGCC
>DASTWT010000193.1:0-8791 GCA_035765815.1 Luteimonas sp.
TTGAGCGCGGCGGACGCGGTGCCGGTGAAGGCGAGGCCCGCGACGAGCAGCGCGGGAACGGTGGCGACGGCGAGCCTGGGGAAGTGGGCCATGGCGCGGCTCCGGGGAAGGGAGCCTCCTTATACGCCTGTGCGCGCCGCCCGTGCACGGCGCCGGCCATGCCGGCCGGCGCCCGTCGTCAGCGCGGCAGCGCGTAGGCGACCACCGAGTCGCCGAGCTTCGTGCCGAGCGAACCGTGCCCGCCCGCGAACACCACCACGTACTGCCGGCCGGTGCGGTCGGACACGTAGCTCATCGGCGTCGCCTGGCCGCCGGCCGGCAGCCGCGCCTGCCAGAGTTTTTCGCCGGTGCGCGTGTCGTATGCGCGCAGGTAGTAGTCGAGCGTGCTGCCCAGGAACGACACGCCGCCGGCGGTCGCCAGCGGCCCTCCCAGGCTCGGCACGCCGAGCGGCAGCGGGATCGGCAGCGGCGCGCTGTCGCGCACGGTGCCGTTCTTGCGCATCCACAGGCGCTTCATCGTGCGCAGGTCGACCGCGGCCATGTAGCCCCACGGCGGCGCCTGGCACGGGATGCCGAGCGGCGACAACAGCGGATGCAGGTCCACCGCGTAGGGCGTGCCGGTCATCGGCTGCAGGCCGATCTCGCTGCCGCCGGCCGATGCGGCTTCGGCCTTCGCGCGCGGGTAGAGCTTCGACACGAATGCGACGTAGTTGGGATTGGCCACCAGCACCTGGCGCACCGGATCCACCGCGATGCCGCCCCAGTCGAACACACCGTAGTTGCCGGGGTACACCAGCGAACCCTGTTCCGACGGCGGAGTGAAGATGCCCTCGTAGCGC
Organism: Luteimonas sp.; assembly: GCA_035765815.1. GTDB lineage: Bacteria > Pseudomonadota > Gammaproteobacteria > Xanthomonadales > Xanthomonadaceae > Cognatiluteimonas. The sequence continues at coordinate 840 of DASTWT010000193.1, forward strand.
AGGCGCCTGAACATGATCCGGCACACCAGCTGGTCGAGCGGCATCGTGCCCCACATGTCGGCTTCGCGCAGCGGTTGCGGCTTGAACGAGAGCTGCGAGAACGGCTGCGTCGGCGACGTGCGGTCGCCCTTCGCCGCGCCCTGCGGCACCGGCCGCTCCGGCGCCGGCACCAGCAGGCGTCCGTCGCGGCGGTCGAGCACGTAGAGGTCGCCGCGCTTGGTCGAGGCGACGAGCGCCGGCACGCGCCCGCGCGGCGTGTCGAGGTCGACCAGCGTCGGCTGGCCGCCGATGTCCATGTCCCACAGGTCGTGGTGCACGGTCTGGTACACCCAGCGCAGCTTGCCCGTCGCGATGTCGAGCGCGACGATCGCGCTGTTGAAGCGCTCGCCGGCGGGGATGCGGTGGCCGCCCCAGATGTCCGGCGTCTGGTTGCCCATCGGGAAGTAGGCCAGCCCGAGCGCCTCGTCGGCGCTGGCGACGCTCCACATGTTCGGCGAGTTGCGCACGTAGTGCTCGCCCGGCGCGAGCGGCGCGGTGTGCGCGGGGTTGCCGGAGTCGAAGTTCCAGCGCAGCGCGCCGGTATCGATGTCGAAGCCCATGATCACGCCGGACGGCTCGTCGGTGGATCCGTTGTCGGTCACGCTGGCGCCGGCGATCAGGACGTGCTGCGTCACCAGCGGCGGCGACGTGGGGTTGAGGTAGCCGGGCACCACCGTGCCGTGGCCGCGCTTGAGGTCGACGATGCCGTGCTCGCCGAAGCCTTCGCAGGGCCTGCCGGTGTCGGCGTCGAGGGCGACGATGGTCGCCTTCGCCGTCGGCGCGTAGATGCGTCGCGCGCACGCGCCGACCGCCGGCGTCGCGCGCGGGTACGCGTTCGCGTCGTAGTAGGCGACGCCACGGCAGATCATGTGCTGGTAGCCGCGCGCGTCGAGCGTGTCGACGCCGGGGTCGTAGCGCCATTGCTCGTGTCCCGTGTCGGGATCGAGCGCGATCACGATGTCGTGCGCGGTGCACAGGTACAGCTTGCCGCCGGCCTTGAGCGGCGTCGCCTCGTTCGCGAATTCGCCCGGGTCGAGCGGGCGCCGGAAGTCGCGCGTGTGGTAGGTCCAGGCGAGTTCGAGGCGCCCGGCGTTTTCGGGCGTGATCTGCGTCGCCGGCGAATAGCGGTTGCCGGCGGCGGATCCGCCGTAGGCGCGCCAGTCGGTCGGGAACGGGCCGGGTGCCGCGGGTTGCGTCGGCCGCGCAGCGATCGCCGCCGCCGCGGCCGCGTCCGTCGAGAGCCCGTGTTCGTCGTGCGCGAGCGCGACGCCGGCGACGACGAGGCTGCACGCCAGCGCCAGCGCGAGTGCGATGTTGCCCGAGCGCACGCCGCCGCCGGACCAGCCGGCCGGCGACAGGCGGCGGTTGGCCCACGGCAGCAGCAGCCAGGCGCCGAGCAGGCACCAGAGATCGAGCCGCGGCAGCAGCTGCCACCAGTCCCAGCGCGCTTCATGGACCGCCCAGGCGACGGTCGCGAGCAGGAACGCGCCGTAGAGCCACAACGCCGCGGGCGGCCGCCACGGCAGCAGGAGGCCGCTGGCGCAGAGCGCGAGGCCGCAGGCGAGGTAATACGGTGAACCGTGCAGGCACAGCAACTGGAAGCCGCCGGCCGCGACCGCGAGCCCGAGCGCGAGCAGCACCAGCGCGGTGGCGACGACGGTGGGGCGTCCCTGCAATGCGCGCGGCATGGCGGTCTCCTCGGCGCGGGTCTGCGATTATGCGATCCGTCCCCGCGCGCGGCGTTCGCGCAACCTTCATCCGCGCATGCGCAAGGGCCGATGCCGACGGAGTCCGCCGGCACCGGCCCTTGCGTTCGATCAGGCCTTGCGTTGGATCACGCCGCCTCAGCGGTTGCCGCGGCCCTGGTTGCTGCCTTCGTTGCGGTTGCCGCCTTCGTTGCGGCCGCTGCTGGACTGGCTGCTGCTGCCCTGCTGGCCGCTGCGGCTGGAGGCCTGCTGGCCCGAACGGCTGCTGCCGGTGTCGCTGTCGTTGCGGCCACTGCCCTGCATCGAGGACTTGCCGCTGTTCTGGTTGTTGTTCTGGTTGCGGTTGTTGGTCGGCATCGCCTTGGCTCCTGTGGGAAGGGTGGGGCCGATGTGGCCCGCGACCATCCTCGCGGACGCCGCGTTAGCGCCCGGGTTCGGCGGCGTGAGCGCGCGGATAACAACCTCCGCGCGCTCGCGTTCAGGGGCTTGAATGCGGTGGTTTCCGCGTTCAGGCGGACGGCGTTATCCTCCGCGCATGGCAACCGGTTGGGCAGGCGACGGCGCGGTACAGGAGCAGATCGACGCGACCGTCGAGGATGCGATCCGTCGTGCGCGCAGCAGGCTGCCGACGGGACCGGGGCGCGCGCGCTGCGAGGAATGCGACGCGCCCATCCCGGAGGCCCGGCGCAAGGCGATCCCGGGCGTGCGCCTGTGCGTACCCTGCCAGGAAGCCGAGGATCGCGAGGAAGGCGCGCATTCCGGCTACAACCGCCGCGGCAGCAAGGACAGCCAGTTGCGCTGAACCCTGACCGCGCATTCACGGGCGCGCTCCTATAACCGGTGCATCCAGGCAGGAGAACGCCATGCGCCGGCAGACACCCTCGTGTTCCATCGCGCTGCCGCTCGTCGCGGCGACGCTCGCCGCCGCGCTGGCGGCGGCATGCACGCGGCAGCAGGCCGCGCCGGGCAACGACGCTGCCGCCGCCGGCGCGTCCAACGTGCCCGACGCCGGCGCGCCCGCCGCAGCGCAGGCGCCGGCCGACGGCGCCGCCGGTTCCAACCCGTTGGTGGTGGCGACCGGAGGCGCCGCTTCGCCGTATGTCGCCGATCGTTCCGGCGCCGCGCTCTACGCGCTCGAAGGCGACGCCGACGGCAGCGGCTGCACCGGCGAATGCACGCGGACCTGGCCGCCGGTCCTCGTCGAGGGCGCGATGCCGAGCGACACGCCGGGCCTGCAGGCGGGCATGGTCGGCGTCGTGCAGCGTGCCGACGGCGGCACCCAGGTCGCGTACAACGGCCATCCGCTGTACCGCTACGGCGGCGATGCGGGCGCCGGCACCGCCGGCCACGGCGTGAGCGACAAGTGGGGCCACTGGTCCCTCGTCGGCCCGGGCGGCGCGATGCTGCCCGACGCGAAGTGAGCACCATGCGCCGCATCGCGCGCCTCGCGGCGGCGGCGGCGTTCGCCGCGCTCGGCGGATGCGCGGGCTACTACCCCGCGGGCAACGCGCCGGGCGGCGCCTATTCCGGCGGATACGGCAGTCCCGGCCACGGTTACCCGCCGGCGTATCCATCGGCGCAGCAGGGCGTGGTGCGCTGCGAGTCGCAGGACGGCCGGTTGCGCCGCTGCGCGGCGGACACGCGCGGCGGCGTGCGGATGTCGCGGCAGCTTTCGCGCACCGACTGCGTGCAGGGACGCAACTGGGGTTACGACGCGGCCGGCGTCTGGGTCGACGGCGGGTGCCGTGCCGAGTTCGCGATCGGCGGCTACGGAAATTACGGCAACGGCCCCTACGGCGCGGCCGCGCGCGTGATCCGCTGCGAAAGCGAGGACGGGCGCGAACGGCACTGCGCGGCGAACCTGCGCGGCGCGGCGCTGCAGAAGCAGGTGTCGCGCGCGCCATGCGTGCAGGGCCGCAACTGGCGCTGGGACGCCGGCGGCATCTGGGTCAAGGATGGCTGCCGCGCCGATTTCGCGGTCTGGTGAGCGCGCGCCTCAGGGCACCAGGCCGGTCCACGCTTCGGTCGAGAACTTGTCGCGGGCCAGCGCCTGCGCGCGCGCCAGTTCGTCCGCGCGCAGCGGGTCCGCGGCCAGTCCGCCGTGGCGCCTGCGGAACGATTCGACGAACGCGGCGATGATCGCTTCGCGCGCGAGTCCGGTCTGGCTGCGCAGCGGATCGACGCGCTTCTGCGCGCTCGCCGTGCCCTTGTCGGACAGCTTCTCGCGGCCGATGCGCAGCACCTGCAGCATCTTCTCCGCGTCGATGTCGTAGGCCATCGTCACGTGGTGCAGCACCGCCTTGCCGCGGCGCGCCTGCGCGGCGCCGGCGATCTTGCCGGCGGGCGAGGCGATGTCGTTCAGCGGCTGGTACCAGGCCTGCACGCCGAGCTCGCCGAGCGCGGCCAGGACCCATGCGTCCATCAGCGCGTACGCCTGCTCGAACGCCATGCCCTCGACCATGCCGATCGGCGCGAAGATCGACCAGGTGATGGTGTTGCCGGGCTCGATGAACATCGCGCCGCCGCCGCTGATGCGGCGCACGACCTCGATCCCGTGGCGGCGCGCCGCCTCCATGTCGACCTCGTTGCGCAAGGACTGGAAGCGGCCGATCACCACGGCGGGCGACGCCCATTCCCACACCCGCAGCGTCGGCCCGCGGCGGCCGGCGGAGACTTCGTCGACGAGCACGTCGTCGAGCGCCATGTGCAGCGCGGGCGATTGCGGCGGTTCGTGGACCAGGTGCCAGGCATGGTCCTGCCAGGTGCTGCGGCTCATGCGGGCGCGTCCTCGTGGCCGAGCGCGCGCCGCACGGCGATGGCGACGCCCTCCGGCGTGAGCCCGAACAGCGTCGCATCGGGGCCCGCGCCGGCGCGCACGGCCGCCGCCAGTTGCGCGCGACCGGCGTCCGCCGGCAGCCCCGCGAGCGAGGCGTTGATCGCCTCCAGCGCCGAATCCGGCTCCAGGAAGAAGTCGCCGCTGACCTGGACGCGCGCCAGCCGGCCACCTTCGACCTCGAGGTCGACCACGACCAGTTTCCCGCCGGGCACCTTGTATTCGCCGTGCATCGGACCTTTTCCCCTGGAGTCGGGGGAAGTCTAGCGGCTCGCGCCGCGCCGGCGGCCGGGGTGCGGCCGGAGGCCGGTCTGGTATCGTGCCCGGGCCCTGGCCAACGGAATGCCGATGCGCGACCGCTATTCAGACTCTGCCGCGAAGACGGTGCTGTTCGCCTTCGCCTTCGCGTTCCTCGAGTGGCTGTTCCTCGCGACGAAGCCTTCCTTCCTGACCACCTGGCCCGCGTCCGAGCGGATCCTGGGCCTGTTCGCCGCCGCGCTGCCGTGGATGCTGGGCGCCCTCTTGCTGCAGGTGGCGGCCTGCCTGCTGGCCGCGCTGCTGTCGCGCCTGGGCCAGGCGCGCATCGCCGCGTTCCTGCCGCGCGTCGTGCCGGCCCTGGTCGCCGCGGCGATCGTGCTGATGCTCGTCGACAACTTCACCTACACGATGTTCTCCTGGGGCATCGTCCGCACCACGCTGCTGACCGCGCCGATCTACTGGCTCCTCGTGCTCGGCGTGATCGTGCTGCAGCTACGCCGGCCCGCGGCGCCCGCGCGCTGGCGCGTGCCGGTGGCATGCGCGCTGCTCGCGGCCTCTGGCCTCGCACTCGGCTGGTCGCTGTACGCCGGCGGCGACGCCGGCGCGCGCAGCGCCCGCGCCGCGCAGGGCGGCCGCCTCCCGAACATCATCCTGTTCGCCTCCGACGGCGTGAACGCCGACTTCATGTCGGCCTATGGCTACGCGCGCAAGACCACGCCGAACCTCGATCGCTACCTCGACCGGGCGATGGTCGCCGACAACGCGTTCACCAATTCCGCGTGGACCACCGGTTCGCTCACGTCGATGCTGACGGGCAAGTACCCGACCACCACGAAGGTGCTGTACCCGCCGTACACGCTGGAGGGCAGGGACGTGTACGAGAGCCTGCCGCGCCTGCTGCGCCAGCTCGGTTACCGCGCCTACCAGGAAACCGTCCGCTACTACGCCGACGGCCCGGACCTCAACTTCGACGGCGCCTTCGACGAAGCCAACGGCCGCGCCGTGGACAACGCGCCGCCCGGGCGCTTCTCGATCGCGCTGCAGCGGCCGGCGATGCTCCTGCGCAGCAGCGCCGGGCGGCTGTCCGAGCGCGTGCTGCACCTGGCCTTCGTCAAGCCGATGGAGGACCCGTTCGCCGAGGTGGCGGAAGAAGACGTCGACACCGACATCGGCCCGGTCAAGAAGACCTCGGACGACGCGCGCATGCGCCGGATCTCGAAGGCGATGATCGCGTCCAACCAGCCCTTTTTCATGCACATCCACCTGCTCGGCACGCACTGCTGCAGGTACCACCTGCAGGAGCGGCATTTCTCCGCGGGCGAATTCGACGACGCCGACGAGAAGAAGCAGGCGGAGCTCGACGACGCGATCCTCGCCTCGGACAAGCGCTTCGGCCGGATGATGGACCTGCTCGAGCGGCGGGGCCTGCTCGACAACACGATCGTCGTCGTCACCTCCGACCACGACACCCACTGGGAAGTGCGTGCACGGGTGCCGCTGATCTTCATCTTCCCGCACGGCGACCACCATGGCCACGTGCCGGGCAACAGCCAGCTGATCGACGTGGCGCCGACCCTGCTCGACTACCTGGGCGTGGACGCGCCGGACTGGATGGAGGGCGCCTCGTTGCTGGATGGCGGCTTCGCGCGCACGCGGCCGATCTACAGCATCTACCGCATGCAGCTGTCGCGCTTCCGGACCGACGCCGACGAGATGGTCGGGCGCGTGGAGAACGTCGGCCCCCCGACCTACGGCCTGCGTTCCGCGGCGATGGTCGTGTGCCAGCGCTGGTATATCATGCAGCTCGAAAATTCGCGGGTGGCGTCCGGCGACATGGCGCGTTACGTGGGCAAGTGCCCCGAAAGCGACCTGCCCGATGCCGACAAGGCTGCCGCCATGATTTCCCGCCATCTGCACGACAGGGGATTCGAATTTTGACACAGGGATGCGTTTCGCCGGCCTCGTTCCGCGACCCCGCCGGCTTCGTCTTCACCCGCGAGGGCACGGTCTACCGCCAGGTGAATGCGGCGGGCGCCGCCGATTACGACCGGCTGATGGCCAGCGGCCTGTACCGCGAACTCGTCGCCCGCGGCTGGCTGGTCGCGCACGAGGAAGCCGACGTCGCGCCGCTCGTGGCCGGCGCGCACCGGGTGTTGCGCCCGGAGCGGATCGGCTTCATCTCGTACCCGTATGAATGGAGCTTCAGCCAGCTGCAGGACGCGGCGCTGCTGACGCTCGACGCGCAGCTGCTGGCCCTCGAGCACGGCCTGTCGCTGAAGGATGCGTCCGCCTACAACGTGCAGTTCCGCGGCGGGCGGCCGGTGCTGATCGACACGCTGTCGTTCGAGGCGTACGAGGAAGGCCGGCCGTGGGTGGCGTACCGCCAGTTCTGCCAGCACTTCCTCGCGCCGCTCGCGCTGATGGCGTACCGGGACGTGCGCCTGTCGCACCTGCTGCGCAGCTTCATCGACGGCATCCCGCTCGACCTGGCCAGCACGCTGCTGCCGCGCTCCACGCGCTGGCGCTTCGGCCTGGCGATGCACCTGCACCTGCACGCGCGCGCGCAGCGCAGCCATGCGGCGACCGTGGACGGCGGTGAAGCCTCGGCGTCCCGCGCGCGCGCCGTGTCGGTGAGCCGGCGCGGCCTCGAGGGCCTGCTCCAGGGCCTGCGCGGCACCGTGGCGAAGCTCGCCTGGAAGCCGGCCGGCACCGAGTGGGGCGACTACTACCAGGCGACCAACTACGACGAGGCCGCGTTCTCGCAGAAGCAACGCCTGGTCGAGGATTTCCTCGCCGCCGCGGCGCCGCGGACGGTGTGGGACCTGGGCGCGAACACGGGCGTGTTCAGCCGCATCGCCAGCCGCGCGGGCGCCGACACCGTCGCGTTCGACATCGACCCGGCCGCGGTCGAGCACAACTGGCGCGAGGCCAGGCGCGAAGGCGGCGCGCAGCCGCTGCCGCTGCTGCTCGACCTCACCAATCCCAGCCCCGGGCTCGGCTGGGCCGGCGCCGAGCGCGCCTCGCTCGAGCAGCGCGGGCCGGCGGACTGCGTGATGGCGCTCGCGCTGATCCACCACATCGCGATCTCCAACAACGTGCCGCTCGCCAACGTCGCG
>DASTWT010000194.1:0-10860 GCA_035765815.1 Luteimonas sp.
TCCACGCTGGTGCCGGGCAAGGGCCAGCTGATCCTCACCGGCCAGCTCGGCGACGTGATGAAGGAGTCCGCGTCGGCGGCCCTGAGCGTGGTGCGCGCGCGCACCGACCGCCTCGGCATCGACCTGGATTTCCTGCAGAAGCAGGACGTCCACCTGCACGTGCCCGAGGGCGCGACGCCGAAGGACGGCCCGAGCGCGGGCATCGCGATGGCGACCGCGCTGGTGTCGACGCTGACCAAGGTGCCGGTGAAGGCCGATGTCGCGATGACCGGCGAGATCACGCTGCGCGGCAAGGTGCTCGCGATCGGCGGCCTCAAGGAGAAGCTGCTGGCGGCGATGCGCGGCGGCATCCGCACCGTGATCATCCCCGAGGAGAACCGCAAGGATCTTGCGGACATCCCGAAGTCGGTCACGGAGCAGATGAAGATCGTGCCCGTGCGCTGGATCGACGAGGTGCTCGACCTGGCGCTGGAGCGGCCGCTGTCGCCGAAGGCGCCCGTGGAAGCGCTTCCCGAAGGCGAGGCCGCGCGGGAGCCCGCAACGCCCCAGGATCGTACGGACGCCAGGCACTGAGGCGGAGCCGGGGGCGGCGCGTGGCGTGGCGAGGCCGCGCCGCCGCCTGCGTGAAACCGCTGGAAGCCGCGCCACGCCTCGGTTTCCGTGTTGCTTCGCCTGTGGGGCGCTGGTATAACGACCGCTTCCGGCCGAATCGCGCCGTACTGGAGCAAGCAATGAACAAAGCCGAATTCATCGAAGCCGTCGCTGGCGCCGCCGACATCTCGCGCGCCGACGCCGGCCGTGCGGTCGACGCGATGATCTCCACCATCAGCGGTGCCCTGAAGAAGGGCGACAGCGTGACGCTCGTGGGCTTCGGCACCTTCGACGTGCGCAAGCGCGCCGCCCGTACCGGCCGCAACCCGCGCACCGGCGAGGAGATCAAGATCGCCGCCTCGATGAACCCCGGCTTCAAGCCCGGCAAGGCGCTCAAGGACGCGGTGAACTGAGTCCGCGCGGCCGACGGCCGCACGCTGCATCTTCGAAGCCCGGCGCGAGCCGGGCTTCGTCGTTTCCGGCCGGCGCGCCGGCGGCCTCCGGTATCATCCGCGGCGCGGGTGCTTAGCTCAGCGGTAGAGCGTCTCCCTTACAAGGAGAGGGTCGGGGGTTCGATCCCCTCAGCACCCACCAGTCGAGGCTTGCGACCCGGAATGACGGGCTGTATCATGCGCGGCTCCGCGGAGTGGTAGTTCAGTCGGTTAGAATGCTGGCCTGTCACGCCGGAGGTCGCGGGTTCGAGTCCCGTCCACTCCGCCATCGATCCAAGAGCCAGGCCCGCAGCGATGCGGGCCTTCGCTTTTCCGGGCCTTCGCTTTTCCGGGCCTTCGCTTTTCCGGGCCGCGCGGCCCGGCGCGTTTTCCGGGCGGCGGGTTGCGGGTAGACTGGGCGGCTACGTTCCAGGCCGAATCCCGACTCCATGCTGCAGAAACTCCGCGACAAGACCTCCGGCTGGATCGCCGGCACCGTGCTCGGGCTGCTCACCATCCCGTTCGCGTTCTTCGGCATGGAGCAGTACCTGCACCAGACCAACGCCACCTGGGTGGCGAAGCTGGAAGCGCCGCCCGCGTGGTGGGCCGGCGCGCCGCACTGGTGGCCGGCGAGCCGGCTCTGGCAGTCCGAGGAGATCGGCGCCGACGAGTTCCGCCAGCGCTTCGAGCAGGAGCGGCAGGCGGCGCGGCAGCAGCAGGGCGACGCGTTCGACGCGCGCGACTTCGAGTCGAAGGACAACAAGCGCAAGGTCGTCGACACGATGATCGACGAGCGCGTGCTGAAGATGATGGCGGCGCGCGACGGCATCGTCGTCGGCGACGCGCAGGTCCGGCGCGAGATCGAGTCGATCCCCGCGTTCCAGGTCGGCGGCAAGTTCAACCCGCAGCAGTACCAGCTGGTGCTCGCCTCGCAGGTCCCGCAGCGCTCCCCGGTGCAGTTCCAGCAGCTGGTGCGCGACGACCTGGAGCGGACGCTGATCCCGCAGCAGGTCGCCGACTCCGGTTTCGCGACCGACGCCGAGGTCGATGCCGTGCTGCGCCTGATCGACGAGAAGCGCGACGTGTCCATCGCGGTCATGCCCGCCCCGTCGCCGGACGCCGGCGCGGTCGGCGCCGCCGACATCCAGCGCTGGTACGACGCGCACGCGTCGGAGTACATGGCGCCGGAGACGGTCGCGCTCGAGTACGTGGACATCGACGGCAGCGCGCTCTCGCCGCCGCCCGCGGGCGACGACGTGCTGAAGCAGCGCTACGAGCAGGAAAAGGCCAGGTTCCAGGAGCCGGAGCAGCGCCTGACCTCGCACATCCTGGTGAAGGTCGCGAAGGACGCGACCCCCGCGGCGCAGGCGGCGGCGAAGGCGCGCGCCGAGGCGATCGCCGCCGAGGCGCGTGCGCCCGGCGCGGATTTCGCGGCGCTGGCGCGCAAGGATTCCGAGGACACCGGTTCGAAGGCCGCCGGCGGCGACCTGGGCTGGGTGGTCAAGGGCATGATGGTGAAGCCGTTCGAGGACGCGCTCTTCGCCATGCAGCAGGGCGACATCGTCGGCCCGGTGAAGACCGAGTTTGGCTGGCACGTGCTGCAGCTGCGGCAGGTCAAGCCGGGACGGCAGACGCCGTTCGAGGACGCCCGCGCGCAACTGGCGACGGAGCAGGCGGACGCCGATCGCGAACGCATGTTCAACGACCTGACCGGCAAGCTCGTCGACCAGGTCTACCGCAACCCGACTTCGCTGGCGTCGGCGGCGAAGGCCGCGAACCTGCCGGTCCAGCAGACCGCGCCGTTCGCGCGCGGCGCCGGCGCCGGCATCGCCGCCAACCAGGCGGTGCAGCGCGCGGCGTTCTCCGACGCGCTGATCCAGGACGGCACCGTCAGCGATCCGATCGAGATCGCGCCCAACCACAGCGTGCTGATCCGCGTCGTCGCCCACGAGGCCGCGCACCGCAAGCCGCTGTCCGCGGTCGCGACGGAGGTGATCGCGGCGATTCGCAACGATCGCGCGGCGAAGGCGGCGAAGGCCGCGGCCGACGCGCTCGTGGCCGAGATCCGCGGCGGCAAGGCCTTCGATGCCGCCGTCGGCGCGCACGGCCTCGCGGCCACCAACGTCCCGGGCATGACCCGAGGGCTGCCGATTCCCGATGCGGCGTCGAGCGAGGCCGTCTTCTCCGCGCCGGCGCCGGACGCGGGCAAGACCACCGTCGGCCGCAAGGTGCTCGACGACGGCCGGATCGTGGTCTACCAGGTCAACCGCGTCGTGCCCGGCGACCCGAAGCAGGCGACGGCCGACCGCCGCAAGCAGCTCCGGGACCAGCTGGGCCGGCTCGCGGCGCAGGAGGCGATGAACGCCGTCGTCAGGGACCTGCGCCGGAAGATGACGATCAGCGTCGCCGAAGACCGGATGTAGGAAGGATTCCGCGGGCCGCGTCATGCGGCGCCGCGCGGCGCGGCACGGCGTCGCGCGATACGGGCGGGATCACTCGATCCCGCTCATTCCCATGATGTTGTAGCCGGCGTCCACGTAGGTGATCTCGCCGGTGATGCCGTGCGCGAGGTCCGAGCACAGGAACGCGGCGGTGTTGCCGACGTCCTCGATGGTCACTGCGCGGCGCAGCGGGGCGACGGCCTCGAACTGGCTGAGCATCTTGCGGAAGTTCGCGACGCCCGAGGCGGCGAGGGTGCGGATCGGGCCGGCCGAGATCGCGTTGACGCGCGTGCCCTCCGGGCCCAGCGCCATCGCCATGTAGCGCACGGTCGCTTCCAGCGAGGCCTTGGCCACGCCCATGGTGTTGTAGTTCGCGAGCGCGCGTTCCGCGCCGAGGTAGGACAGCGTCAGGATCGAGCCGTTGCGGCCCTTCATCAGCGGGCGCGCGGCCTTGCCGAGCGCGGCCAGCGAGTACGCGCTGATGTCGTGGGCGATGTGGTAGCGCTCGCGGTTGATGCCGTCGAGGAAGTCGCCTTCGATCGCCTCGCGCGGGGCGAAGGCGATGCAATGCACCAGGATGTCGAAGCCGTCGCTCCAGCGCTTGCCGAGCTCGGCCATGCACGCGTCGATCTGCGCGTCGTCGGCGACGTCCAGCGGCAGCACGATGTCGGTGCCGTATTCGCCGGCGGCGTCCTCGACCCGCGACTTCAGCTTCTCGTTCTGGTAGGTCAGCGCCAGCTCGGCGCCTTCGCGATGCATCGCGTCGGCGATGCCGGTGGCGATCGAACGCTGGCTGGCGATGCCGGTGACGAGTGCGCGCTTGCCCTGCAGGAATCCCATGGTGCCGTCCGTCTTGAGAGCGAAAACAGGGCGCTAGTGTGCCTGCGTCGCGGGCGCGGGGCCACTCGCCGCGGTCGTGAAGGCGCCGGCCGGCGGCGCCTGCGCGGCAACATCCGGCGGCGTATCCGCCGGGGCCGCGCTCGCGTCGGCCAGCGCGGCGTCGGGCTCCGCCGCGGCCCCGGGGATGGGGCGCATCGGCGCGAGCACGCGCAGCGTGCGGTGCGAACGGTCCACGCGGCCGCCGGCGAACGCGGGGTTCAGGCGCCGCACCATCGCCGCGTCGCGGCCTTCCGCGCTCGCCCAGCGGCCGAGGTCGCGCGCGCCCGCCGGCAGCTCCACCGCCTCGAGCACCGGGATCGGGCGATCGAGCGACTGCAGCCACGTTTCGCGCTCGTCGGCCCGGTCGAGCAGGCACGACAGCGCGTGCAGCTTGCGTACGTAGGCGCGGGTGATGCCGGACAGGCTCGACAGCTTCTCCGGGTCCGCGTCGCGCGCGGCCTGGTGCGCGCGGCGCAGCGCGCCGAACACGCGGTACTCGCCGGCGTTGTAGGCCATGACGGCCAACCGCCAGTCGCCGGCGAACATGCCGTGCAGGGTCTTGAGGTAGCGCACCGCCGCCCGCGTCGAGTCGACCGGCGACAGGCGGCCGTCGTAGCCGCCGCGCATGGGCACGCCGTGCGCGCGCGCGGTGACGCGCGCCAGCTGCCACAGCCCGGCCGGCCCGGAGGCGCTGCGCGCGCCGGGCTTGTAGCCGCTCTCGACGAACGGGATCAGCGCGTACTCGGTCGGCAGGCTCGCCTCGCGCAGCGCGTCGACGACGTAGCCGAACAACGCAAGCGCGTCGTCGTCCCGAGCGCCCAGGCGCTCGGGCGCGTGGGCGTAGTGCCGCCGCCAGCGCACGCTGGCGCTGTCGACGGGACAGTCGGGATCGGCGAGGCCTTCGCGGAACCGCGCGTAGATGTCGAGGCCGCTGCGGGTGGCCGCGGTCGGCGCGACGGCGGCGGCCGCGGGCCCGGCAGGGGCGACGGGCGCAACGGGTGTGGGTGCGTCGCTCGTGCCGGCGGGCGCGGGCGCGACCTGCGCGATGGCCGCCGCCGGCGACAGGGCCAGCGCGAATGCCAGCGCCGTCGCCGACGCGCGCGCCAGCCATGCGTTGGGCGACGGCGCGGTCATGGCGTGAACCCGTCCTTCCACAGGCGCAACGCGGCGAACGCCTCGACGTCGTCGGCAGGCGTGCGGCCCAGGCGCGCGGCGATGGCGGCGCGTACCGCGCGCGCGTCGACCCGCAGGAACGGATTGGCCGCGCATTCGCCGGCGAGCGTCGCCGGCAGGGTGGGTGCATTGCGTTCGCGCATGGCGCGGACCTCCTCGGTACGCCGGCGCAGGGCCGGGTTGTCGGGATCGACCGCCGCCGCGAATGCGGCGTTGGCCAGCGTGTATTCGTGCCCGCAGCAGACCTGCGTCGTGCCGGGCAGCGCGGCGAGGCGTCGCAGCGAGGCGAGCATCTGCGCCGGCGTCCCTTCGAACAGGCGCCCGCAGCCGAGGCTGAACAACGTGTCGCCGCAGAACAGCAGCCCCTCGCCGTGGAAGGCGATGTGGCTGCTGGTGTGGCCGGGAACCTCGAGCACCTCGAACCGCCACGGCCCGGCTTCGACGGTGGCGCCTTCGGCGACGCGGCGGCAGGGCAGGTCGATGCGCTCGTCCGCCGGTGCGAACACCGGCAATCCGGGCCAGCGCGCCAGCAGCGCCGCGGTCCCGCCGATGTGGTCCGGGTGGTGGTGGGTCAGCAGGACCGCCGCGGGGGCGGCGCCGAGGGCCTCGGCCATCGCGAGCACCGGCGCCGCATCGCCCGGGTCCACCACCACCGGCGCGCCGGCGGGCGCGGCCCGCAGCGTCCAGATGTAGTTGTCCGCGAAGGCGGGCAGCGGCTGCAACAGCATGGTGGCGTCCTGGCGGGGTGGCCCTCAGAATGGCGACCATGCCCGTGCCTTCCGTGACCGGTCAACCCGACGCCCCCGATCGCCCGGCAGCCGACCCCTGGTTCGCCTCGGCGCCGGGGCAGGCCCTGCTCGACAGCGAATGGCCCCATCTGCGCGCCGTCCTCGGCGACCGGCCGGGCCAGCCCTGGCTGTGGCTGGGCCCTTCGGCCGGGACCTGCGAAGCCCTCGCGGGACCGGGACTGCCGCTGCGCCCGGTCCCCGGCGGCTGGACCGGCCCGGTCCGCTGCGGGCTGCCGCTGCCGCTCGCCAACGAGTCGGTCGCGGCGATCGTCCTCCAGCATCCCGCGCTGCCCCCGGCGGCGACCGAGGCGCTGCTGGCGGAGTGCGCGCGGGTGCTGGTCCCCGGCGCCTCGCTCTTCGTGTACTGCCTGAACCCGCTCTCCCCGTGGCGATGGCGCTGGGGCGGCGGCGGCCCGGGCGCCTCCGAGCCGCAGCCCTGGCGGCGGCGGCTGCGTCGCGCGGGGCTGGCGCCGGACCCCGTTTCGCAGGGCCTCGGCCCGCGTTGGGGAACGCTGCCGGACGCCGGCGTCCAGCATGGGCCGGGCGTGCGCGCCGCCTGGGTGCTGCGCGCGCAGAAGCGGGTCGTGCCGCTGACGCCGGTGCGCACGCGCGTCCCGCTGCGCATCGGCGCCGGGGCGCCCGCGGCATGACGGCGGCGCGCGGGACCAAGGAGGTCGGCATCCACACCGACGGCGCCTGCCTGGGCAATCCGGGGCCGGGCGGCTGGGCGGCGCTGCTGCGTTATCGCGGCCGCGAACGCGAGCTCGCCGGCGGGGAGCCGCTGACCACCAACAACCGCATGGAACTGATGGCCGCGATCATGGCGCTCGAAACGCTGAGCGAGCCGTGCGTGGTGGTGCTGCACACCGATTCGCAGTACGTGCGGCAGGGCATCACCGAATGGCTGCCGGGCTGGATCCGCCGCAACTGGCGCACCGCCGGCGGCGGCGACGTCAAGAACCGCGACCTGTGGGAGCGGCTGCAGGCCGCGAGCGCGCGGCATCGCATCGACTGGCGCTGGGTGAAGGGCCACAGCGGCGATCCCGACAACGAGCGCGTCGACCAGCTGGCGCGCGCGCAGGCGGAGGCGTTCAAGCGCTGACCCCGCGGCGGCGCTAGACTGCATCCATGCGACAGATCGTGCTCGACACCGAAACCACCGGCCTGTCCTGGGAGAAGGGCAACCGCGTGGTCGAGATCGGTTGCGTCGAGCTGGTCGAGCGCAGGCCGACTGGGCGCACGTTCCAGCGCTACCTCGACCCGGAGTGCGACTTCGAACCCGGCGCGCAGGAGGTCACCGGCCTGACCCGCGAGTTCCTCGCCGGCAAGCCGAAGTTCGCCGACGTGGTCGAGGAGTTCCTCGCGTTCATCGACGGTGCCGAGCTGGTGATCCACAACGCCGCGTTCGACCTGGGCTTCCTCGATGCGGAACTCGCGCGCGTCGGCGCTGGCCACGCGCCGCTGCGCGAGCGCTGCGGCGTCGAGGATTCGCTGGAGCTGGCGCGGCAGCGCTTCCCGGGCCAGCGCAACTCGCTCGACGCGCTGTGCCGCCGGCTCGGCGTCGACAATTCGCACCGCCAGCTGCACGGCGCGCTGCTCGACGCGCAGCTGCTCGCGGAGGCCTACCTGGCGCTGACCGCCGGACAGGGCGAGATCGGCTTCGACGCGCTGGCGGCCGAGGCCCAGGGCGCGACGGTGGTGGCGCTCGCGCCGGTCGCCGGCGAGGCCGCGGTGCGGCCGCGAGTGTCGGTGTCGGCCGAGGAGCTCGATGCGCACGCCGCGCGCCTCGCCCAGCTGCGGAAGAAGGCGGGCGGCGCCGCGGTCTGGGATCGCCTGGACGACGCGGCCGGGGCGCCCGGCCCGCGAACGGCGGAAGCCGCGCTCGCCTGAGCCGGGCGGGCCGCGGGCCGGCCTAGGCCTGCCGCACCAGCACGACGGTCACGTTGTCCGAGCCGCCGCCGTCGAGCGCGGCCGCGACCAGTTCGTCCACGCATTCCTGCGCGCTGCAGTCCAGGTGCGAGAGCGCCTGGGCGATGCGCGCGTCGTCGACCTCCTCGGTGAGGCCGTCGCTGCACAGCAGCAGCTGCATGCCCGCGTCGAGCTCGCCGGACAGGGTTTCGACGTTGAGCTGCTGCGGGTCGGTGACGCCCAGCGCCTGGGTCACGACGTTGCGGTGCGGGTGGCTGCGCGCCTGCTCGACGCTGATTTCGCCGCGGCCGATCAGCTCCTGCACGTAGCTGTGGTCCTGCGAGAGCTGGGCGAGCTTGCCGTCGCGCCACAGGTAGACCCGGCTGTCGCCCACCCAGGCGACCTCGAAGCGGTGCCCGGCGACGCGGGCGGCGACCACGGTGGTGCCCATCGGCAGCGAATCGCCGCGCTTGCGCGAGGCGCGGATGATGTCCTCGTCCGCGGTGCGGATCGCCTGCGCCAGCGGCGCCCCCTGGCGGACCTCCCGCACGATCGCTTCGCGGGCGAGGGCGCTGGCGACCTCGCCGTACTCGTGGCCGCCCATGCCGTCGGCCACCAGCCACAGGCCCAGCTCGCTGTCGCCGTAGTAGGTGTCTTCGTTCAGCTCGCGGCGCAGGCCGACGTGGGTCAGGTGTCCGAACTCGATCATGCGGCCCGTCGTGGCATGGACTTCCACTGAAAACGCAATCATCGGCGGCGGGCGGCCTCGGCACAACCGAGGCGGCGCGGTCGCGCTGACGGCTTGTCGCTGGCGGCCGCGCCCCGTATCATTTGCGGCCCTTGCGCGGTCGCCTTCGCGGCCCGCCGGGGGAAAGACCACCGGAGAGGTGGCAGAGTGGTCGATTGTACCTGACTCGAAATCAGGCGTACGTTCATAGCGTACCGTGGGTTCGAATCCCACCCTCTCCGCCAGATCGAACGGCAACGGGCCCCGCGCGGGCCCGTTGCCGTTTCCGCGACTTAGAATGGCGCGACCGCCGCCACGGAGCCTCGCGCCATGACCGAAGAACTCCTCGCCCCCGTCTCCTACGGCGAACTGCTCGACAAGATCGCGATCCTGCAGATCAAGTCCGAGCGCATGACCGACCCGGCGAAGCTGGCGAACGTGCGCAACGAGTTGTCGGCGCTCGAGCGCACGTGGATGGCGCATCCGGCCGCGAACCAGGACATCGCGGAGTTGCGCGCGCGACTGAAGGCGGTCAACGAGCGGCTGTGGGTGATCGAGGACGACATCCGCGTCAAGGAGAAGGCGCAGGCCTTCGACGACGAATTCATCCGCCTGGCGCGCAGCGTCTACGTCGAGAACGACGAGCGCGCGCGGATCAAGAAGGACATCAACCTCGCGCTGGGCTCGGCCTACGTGGAAGAGAAGTCGTACGAGGACTACGGCGCGGGCCTGAAGTCGGCGCGGTAACGTTCGAAGGCGGCGATCGCGTCGTCCACGGCCACGAGGTCCATCACTCCCTCGCGCTCGATCTTCGTGCCCCAGCGCAACTCCGCCGCCGGCTTGCCCAGGTACTTGCGCGCCGCGTCGTCGTAGCGGTCGACGCAGTAGCGGCGGTCGGAATACGGCCCGCTGCGCGCGGGATTGCTCGCGGCGTGCAGCCCGAGGACCTTGGCGCCCATCGCGTTGGCGATGTGCATGGGCCCCGAATCCGGCGTCATCACCAGCGCGGCGCGCGCGAGCAGCGCGGGCAACTGCTTGAGCGTGTCCTTGCCGACCAGGTCGAGCGCGGGCGCGGACATCGCGGCGAGGATCGCGTCGGTGGTGTCGCGCTCGAGCGCGCTGCGGCCGCCACACAGCACGACGCGCCAGCCGCGCGCGGCGGCATGGTCGGCGACCGCCGCGTAGCGCTCGGCGCGCCAGTTCCGCAGCGCGTGGCTCGAGCACGGCGAGATCACCAGCGCGGGGGCGCCGTCCTCCGGCCATTGCGCGCGCGCCCACGCGTGCGCTTCTTCCGGGACGGGGAGGTTCCACTCCACCCGGTCCTGGACCAGGCCCAGCGGCTCGCAGAAGCTGCCGATCGCATCGAGCACGTGTATGCCGGGCCGGTCGGGGATGCGCTCGCGCACGAACAGGCCGTGCAGGTCCTTCGAGCGGCTGCGGTCGTAGCCGATCCGGCGTCGCGCCGGTATGAATGCGGAGAGCAGGTTGGCGCGCGCCGCGACCTGCAACTGCAGCAGCGCGCCGAAGCGTCGGCCGCGCAGCGCGTTGCGCAGCGCGAACATGCCCGCCAGCCCGCTGCGCTTGTCGTACTCGACGAACTCGACGCCCGGCAGGCCTTCGAGCAGCCGGTGCTCGCCGCGCCCGATCACCCAGGCGATCGGCAGCGCCGGCCACGCGCGCTGCAGGGTGCGGACCAGCGGCACGACGTGGGTCGCGTCGCCCAGCGCCGAAAGGCGCAGCAGGCAGGCCGACGCAGGGGGCGCCGGGACCGTGACGGGCGGAGGGGAACCTGCGTGCATGCCTTGTTAGACTCGGGGGATGGTCGCCTTCGACGCCAGCGAGCAACTGACGCCGTTCGAAGTCCGGCGCGCCGGCCGCGCGGCGGGGACGACGGGCTATGGCGCGATTCTGTTCGACGCACG
>DASTWT010000195.1:0-11037 GCA_035765815.1 Luteimonas sp.
ACGCAGATGGGCGTCGACCATCTGCTCACCGAAATGATGAACGATCCGGGCTCCTTCGCGGTGTCCTGGGCGGTGCTCATCACGTTGACCCTGATGTCGGCGATGTCGATCTACTGGATCGTCATCAACTTCTTCAAGAACATGTCCCTGCGCCGTGGCGCGGACCGCGTGGTCAGCACGTTCTGGGAAACCCCGAACGCGCAGGACGCCATCCGCTACATGGAAGAGCAGCCGCGCAGCGAGCCGTTCTCCAAGATCGCGCTCGACGCCGCCCAGGCGGCCGCGCACCACCAGCGCCACGAAGGCTCGCGCCTGGTCGAGTCGCTGAACCGCTCCGAGTTCGTCGATCGCGCGCTGCGCCAGGGCGTGACCCGCGAGTCGATGCGCCTCGAGTCCGGCCTGACCGTGCTCGCCACCGTCGGTTCGACCGCGCCGTTCGTCGGCCTGCTCGGCACCGTGTGGGGCATCTACAGCGCGCTGATCAAGATCGGTGCCACCGGCCAGGCGTCCATCGACGCGGTCGCGGGCCCGGTCGGCGAGGCGCTGATCATGACCGCCCTCGGCCTGTTCACGGCGATCCCGGCGGTGCTGGCGTACAACTTCTTCGTCCGCCTGAACCGCGTCACCTACAACAAGTTCGACACCTTCGCGCACGACCTGCACGACTTCTTCGCCACCGGCGCCCGCGTCGGCGAAATGCCGTCCAAGCGCTAAGTCGACGAAAGACAGAACCACGGAGTCCGGCCAATGGCCTTCAGTACAGGTAGCCAGAGCGGCGCGCCGATGTCGGAGATCAACGTCACGCCCCTCGTGGACGTGATGCTGGTCCTGCTGATCATCTTCATGATCACGGCGCCCCTGATGTCGCACAAGATCAAGGTGGAGCTGCCGCAGGCCAACCTCGACAAGCGCGAAGACAAGGTTCCGCCGGCGCCGCCGGTCACGGTCACGGTGACCGAAACCGGTGCCCTGTACTGGAACGACGAGCCGGTGTCGTCCGCCATGCTCGAGAGCCAGCTCTCGGTCACGGCCCAGAAGACCCCGCAGCCCGCGGTCAACATCCGCGGCGACGACACGACCAAGTACCGGACCATTGCCGAGGTGGTGAACACCGCGCAGCGGCAGGGCATCCGCAAGGTCGGTTTCGTGGCCACGAAAGTCCGGCCGCGCTGAGGAGCAACGACAATGGCAATGAGTACTGGCGGTGCGGGCGGCGGCCCGATGTGCGACATCAACGTCACGCCCCTCGTGGACGTGATGCTGGTGCTGCTCATCATCTTCATGGTGACCGCGCCGATCCTGTCCTACCCGATCGACATCGACCTGCCGCAGAAGTCGCTGACGCCTCCGCCGGAGCAGAAGAACCCGCCGGAGCCGATCAACCTGCGGATCGACGGCGCGAACCAGGTCTACTGGAACGACAGCCCGGTCCCGATGTCGGCGCTGCGCAACATGATGGAAGCCGAGGTCGAGCGCGACCCGAACAACCAGCCCACGCTGCAGATCGACACTGCGGAGGATGCGGATTACGGCATCCTGGCCCAGGTACTCGCGAACGCCCGCAACGCGCAGATGCAGAAGATCGGCTTCGTCAAGAAGTAACCGCAATACCCGGCGCGCCGCGCGCGCCACGACGCTTACCAAGTTCCAACTTTCAGGCCGCCCACCAGGGCGGCCTTTTTTTCAAGCGCGCCCGGAAAGGATGCGCAGGTAGGCGCGGACGGTCGCGTCGAGGCCGGCGTAGAGGGCTTCGTCGACCAGTGCGTGGCCGATCGAGGCTTCGAGGACGTTCGGAACCGCCGCGAGGAAGGCGCCGAGGTTCGCCTGGCTGAGGTCGTGCCCGGCGTTGACGCCGAGGCCGGCAGCGGCGGCGCGACGCGCGGTGTCGGCGCAGGCCGCGAGCGCGACGGTCGCATCGCCCGCAGCGAAAGCTTCGGCGAACGGGCCCGTGTAGAGCTCGATGCGATCGGCGCCGACGGCGGCCGCGGCGCCGACATCCGTGGCCTCGCCCGCATCGGCGAACAGGCTGACGCGGCAGCCCAGCGTCTTCAGCGCAGCGACGTGCGGGCGCAGGCGGTCGGCGTCGGCGGCGAAATCGAAGCCGTGGTCCGAGGTCAGCTGCGCATCGCCGTCGGGCACCAGCGTCGCCTGCGCCGGCCGTGCCTGCGCGCACAGCGCATGGAAGCCCGGATAGCCTTCGCGCGGCGGCGCGAACGGATTGCCCTCGAGGTTGAACTCGACGCCGCGCGCGTGGCACAACGCGGCGAGGGCCAGCACGTCGTCGGCCCGGATGTGGCGCGCGTCCGGGCGCGGGTGCACGGTGATGCCGTGGGCGCCGGCATCGAGGCAGGCGCTGGCCGCGCGCACGACATCGGGCGCAGCGCCACCGCGCGAATTGCGCAGCACGGCGATCTTGTTGACGTTGACGCTGAGGACGGTCAAGGCCGGCTCACGGGCGAGGCCGCGGCCGCGGCGTGCGCCGCGCCAGCCAGGCCAGCATCGCGCCGAGGCCGAGCAGCAGCGCCGCGAGCAGTGCGGCCACCAGCGCGGGCGTCGACGCGCTGCGCCAGGCCGCCGCCAGCGCGGCGATGGCGAGGATGAGCAGGATCCAGGGCATCGGGGCCTCCTTGCCGCGCCAGTCTAGCGCCTGCCACGGTCGCCGCGGGCTGGCGGCGACGATGCCGGCGCGTCACAGCAGGGGCGAAAGCAGCCGCGCCAGCGCCTCGGGCAGCCGCGCCGACCACAGTGGTCGCGGGCGGTCGGCGCGCACGCGCGGCGCATGCGCCAGGTCGGCTTCGAAGTGCCGGCCCAGCTCGCCGGCGATGCCCGCGTCGCGGAACAGCATCGCGACCTCGAAATTGAGGCTGAAGCTGCGCGAGTCGAAGTTGGCGCTGCCCACCATCGCCAGGCCGTCGTCCACGAGCAGCGCCTTCGTGTGCAGCATTCGCGGCCCGTACTCGTACACGCGCACGCCGGCGGCCATCAGCTCGTCGTAGTAGGAGCGCGCCGCCAGCGTCACCAGCAGCGAATCGCTGCGCCGGGGCACCAGCACGCGCACGTCCAGGCCGCCGAGCGCGGCGGAGGTGAGCGCCATCATCGCCGCCTCGCCGGGCACGAAATAGGGCGTCGCCAGCCACACGCGCTGCTTCGCCTCCTGGATCGCGGCCACGTGCAGGCGGTGGATCGATTCCCACGGCGAATCCGGCCCGGAGGCGAGCACCTGCGCCGCGATCGGCCCCGGCGCGCGCGGCGGCATCGACTGCGCCACCGACGAGATGAAATCGCGCTGTCCGGTCGCGTAGGCCCAGTCCTCGACGAACAGCAGCTGCAGCCCGCGCACCGCGTCGCCCTCGATGCGCAGGTGGAGGTCGCGGTACGCGTCGCGGCGCAGCCGTTCGTTCTCCTCGTCGGTGACGTTGATGCCGCCGGTGAAGCCGATGCGCCCGTCCACGACCACGATCTTCCGGTGCGAACGCATGTTGACCCAGGTGCGGCGCCAGATCCGGCCGAAATGCATCGGGTGGAACCAGGCGAGCTCGCCGCCGGCGTCTAGCAGCGGCTGGAAGAAGCGCCGCGGGCAGGCGCCGGAGCCCACCGCGTCGAGGAGCAGGCGCACCGCCACGCCGGCGCGCGCGCGCTCGACGAGCGCGTCGCGCAGCGCGGCGCCGGTGCGGTCGGCGGCGAAGATGTAGTACTCGAGGTGGACGTGGTGCCGTGCCCCGCGCACGGCCTCGAGCAGCGCGTCGTAGGTGGCGCCGCCGTCGACCAGCAGCCGCACGTCGGTGGCGCTGCCCGCCGGCAGGCCGCTGGTGGCCTCGGCGAGCGTGGCCAGCTCGGCGATGCCTTCGCCCTCGCCGGCGTTGCCGGGCAGCGACACGTGCGAGCGCGCGCGCCGCAGGCGATGGCGCCGGATGCGCTGCGGCCCGAACACGAGGTAGACGAAGAAGCCGACGTAGGGCAGCGCGGCCAGCCCCAGCAGCCAGCTCAGGGTCGCGACCGGTGCGCGCTTCTGCAGCACGATCCAGCCGCCCAGGCACACCAGGTACAAGGCCCAGCCCAGCGCCAGCCAGAGGCCGATGTGCGGCACCGAGGCCGCCCAGTTCCAGAGGTCGCGCAGCGGGTTCGGCATGAATGGTTCAGCGTCCGGTCGCGGGCATTGCGACGTTAGCAGCGTAGGCTGCGCGGATGGAAGACGGCATCGACGCAAGCGCCGACGCGCGGTCCGATGCGCGCACGCCGCAGGCCCCGATCAAGGGCCGCGGCGCTGCATCGCGCGTGGCCGGGCGCTTCGAGAAGTCGGTCGTGCACGGCGAGGACGACGGCTGGGGCTCGGTCTACGCCGACGCCTTCGACGACGACGGCGAGCCGCTGGCGCCGCCGCGCACCGTGGTCGCGGAGGAACGCGCCCGCAGCATCATCAGCCGCAACCAGTCGCCCGACGTCGGCTTCAGCCAGTCGATCAACCCGTATCGCGGCTGCGAGCACGGCTGCGTGTACTGCTTCGCTCGGCCCTCGCACGCGTACCTCGACCTGTCGCCGGGGCTGGATTTCGAGACGCGCCTGTTCGCGAAGACCAACGCGGCCGAGCGGCTGCGCGAGGCACTGGCGAAGCCCGGTTACGTGCCGTCGACGTTCGCGCTGGGGATCAACACCGACGCCTACCAGCCGATCGAGCGGAAGTACCGCATCACCCGCCAGGTGCTGGAAGTGCTCGCCGAGACGAAGCATCCGGTCGAGTTCGTGACCAAGAGCGCGTTGATCGAGCGCGACCTCGACCTGCTCGCGCCGATGGCCCGCGAGGGCCTGGTCGGCGTGCACTTCTCGATCACCACCCTCGACAACCGGCTCGCCTCGCGCATGGAACCGCGCGCGACCGCGCCGCACGGCAAGTTGCGCGCGATGCGCGCCCTGCACGAAGCCGGCGTGCCGGTCGGGGTGATGGTGGCGCCGGTCGTGCCCATGGTCACCGACCACGAGCTGGAACACATCCTCGAAGCCGCGCGAGAGCACGGCGCGCAGTCGGCGGGATACGTGCTGCTGCGCCTGCCGCACGAGCTGAAGCAGGTCTGGCGGGAATGGCTGCAGCTGCATTACCCCGGGCGCGCGGCCCACGTGATGAGCCTGGTGCAGCAGATGCGCGGCGGCAAGGATTACGACAGCGCCTTCGGCACGCGCATGCGCGGCGAGGGGCCGTTCGCGCAACTGCTGCGCCAGCGCTTCCGCAAGGCCCACGCGCGCCTGGGCTTCGGCCGCCTCCCCGATCCCGTCACCTCGAAGTTCACCCCGCCCCGCAAGCCCTCGCCCCAGCACGAACTCTTCTAGCCACGGATTTACACGGATCAAATCGGATCTGTTCCTCGCATCCGCCTCGTCAGCTACGGGTGTGGCCGATCGTCGGGAGCCAATCAGATCTGATCCGTGTAATCCGTGGCTGAAGCTCTAGAAGGAGGGGAGCAGCGGGCCGGCCAGCCAGAGCCAGCGCGCGAGCCAGGCGCAGACGAAGGCGATCAGCGCCGTCAGCGGCAGGCCCACGAGCAGGAAATCGCCGAAGCGGTATTGCCCCGGGCGCAGGATCAGCAGGTTGCCGTGGTGACCGATCGGGGTCAGGAACGCGACCACCGCGCCCAGCGCGACGCACACCACGAACGGCGTCGGCGGCAGCCCGAGCGAGCCGGCGAGCGAGATCGCGATCGGCGCGAGCAGCACCGTCGTCGCCGAGTCCGAGAGGATCTGCGTCAGCAGCGCTGCGGCACCGAACAGCACCAGCAGCACGCCCAGCGTCGGCCAGTCGGCGACGAAGCGCAGCAGCCCGCGCGCGAGCAGGTCGGCGGTCCCGGTCTGTTCCATCGCGATGCCGAGCGGGATGACGCCGGCGATCATCACGAAGATCCGCACATCGATCTCGCGGTAGGCGCGGTTGATGTCGACGCAGCCGGTCGCGACCATCGCGACCGCGCCCAGCAGGAACGCGAGCGGCGGCGGCAGCCATTCGGTGGCGGCGGCGATGACGGTCGCCACCAGGATCGCCAGCGCGAGCGGCGCGCGCAGCCGGCGCTTGGCCTCGCCGGCGAACGGCACCAGCATCAGGAAGCCGTGGTGCGCGGCGAGATCGCCGAACTGCGAGGCTTCGCCCCACAGCACCAGGACGTCGCCTTCGCGCAGGCGCTCGTTCGCCACGCGCTGCGCCACGTCGCCGTCGCGCCGCCACAGGCCCAGCACCAGCGCGTGGAACTGGCGCGAGAAGTCGAGCTCGCGGATCGAGCGGCCGATGAACTCCGAGCCCGGCGCCACCACGGCCTGCACCAGCTGGCGCTCGCCTTCGCCGAGCTTGCCGCCGTAGCGCGAGATCGCGTTGAGGTCGAGGCCCGGGTCGTCGTGCAGCGCGAGCAGCTCGTCGGCCGCGGCTTCGACCAGCAACAGGTCGCCGGCGAGCAACGGGCTCGACGCGCCGAGATCGCTGCGGAACATCCCGTCGCGGACCCAGCCGTGCAGCCGGAACTTGTCGCCCAGCGCCTTCTGCAGTTCCTCGAGCGGGCGCGTGTTCCAGCGCGAGCCCTCGGTCACCACCAGTTCGGTGCGGTAGCGCTCCAGGCGCAGGTAGTCGTCTTCGCTCCCGGCGCCGCTGCGCCGCGGCAGCAGCCAGCGCGCGGCCTGCATGTACGCGACCCCGACCACGACCAGGGCGATGCCGATCGGCGTGATCGAGAAGATGCCGAGCCCTTCGGCGCCGGGCGTGCGCTCGAGCATGTCGCTCGCGAGCAGGAAGGCGGGCGCGCTGACCAGGGTCAGCGTGGTGCCGAGCGAGGCCGCCAGCGACATCGGCATGAGCAGGCGCGAAGCAGGGAGATGGCGCTCGCGCGCATAGCGCTGCAGGATCGGCAGCATCATCGCCGTCACCATCACGTGATGGGTGAACGCGGACAGCGCCGCGACCGCCGGCATGACCACGCCGACGGCGCGCGCTTCGCTGTGCCCGGCCGCGCGCCCGATCCACTGGCCGATGCGCTCGGTGATGCCGGTCGCGGCCAGGCCGCCGGAGATCACGAAGACCGCGGCGACGATGATCGCCGGCTCGCTGGCGAAGCCCGACAGCGCCTGGTGCGGATCCAGCACGCCGGTCAGGACCATCGCCAGCAGCAACAGCATCGCGGTCACGTCGACCCGCAGCCGTTCGCTCACGAACAGGTACAGGCCTGCCGCGAGGATGAGGAGGAAGATGGCCTGGTCGGTGGACACCGGCGCATTGTGCGGTATCGACGGCCCGGCCGTTCATGGAGCCTGCACCCCGGGGTCCCGGGGGAAGGGCATACTCCCGGCCATGCCCGACGACCTCGGCCAGTCCATGGACGCGAACGCCCCCGGCGAAGACGCGCTGTACGCTTCGCCGGACGCGCGCGACGCGCAGCTTCGCAGCCTGCTGTCCCAGCAGGAAGCGCTCGCTTACGGGCTGTCGCACGACCTGCGCGCCCCGCTGCGCACGATCGAAGCCTATTCGGCGTTGCTCGAGCGCCGCGCCGGCGACGCGCTGGACGCCACGGGGCGCGAGCACCTGGCACGCATCCGCGGCGCCGCCGCGAAGATGGGCAGCCTGCTCGAGGCGTTGCTCGACTACTCGCGCGTGGAACGCCGCGCGCCGGCGAGCACGCCCGTCGACCTCGGCCTTTACGCCGACCTGGCCCTGGCCGAACTCCAGGAAGCGGACAGCGCCAAGCGCGTCCAGGCGAGCCTCGCGCCGGGCATGCTCGCCCTCGGCGACGAACGCCTGCTGCGACTGCTGGTCACGCAACTGGTGCGCAACGCCTGGCACTTCTCCGGCGACGAACTCGTGCTGCGCATGGACGGCCATCGCGTCGGCGACGTCCTGCACGTGGCCATCCGCGACAACGGCCGCGGCTTCGACATGGACCAGGCCGAGCGGATCTTCCAGCCGTTCCAGCGCCTGCACCTGCCCGAGGAAGGCGCCGGCCACGGCCTCGGCCTCGCCATCGCCCGCCGCATCGCCGAACGCCACGGCGGTCGCCTGCGCGCGGAATCGGTTCCGGGCGAAGGCAGCACCTTCCACCTCGAGTTGCCGGCCGCCTCCGCGGATGGAGCCGCCGGATGACGCACAAGGAAATCCTGCTCGTCGAGGACAACCCCGACGACGTCGAGCTGACCCGCATCGCCTTCGACGAAGCGAAGGTCGCGAACCGGCTGGTCGTGGTCCGCGACGGGGCGGAGGCGCTCGACTACCTGTTCGCGCGGGGCGCGCACGCCGATCGCGATGCGGCCGACCTGCCCTCGATCGTGCTGCTCGACCTCAACCTGCCACGCGTCGACGGCCGCGAGGTGCTGCAGGCGATCCGCGAGGATCCGCGCACGCGCAGCCTGCCGGTGGTGGTGCTGACGACCAGCACCGAGCCCTTCGACCTGGAGTCGGCGTACGCGCTGGGGGTCAACAGCTACATCCAGAAGCCCGTCGACTTCGAGCGCTTCGTCTGGGCGGTCAAGCAGGTCGGCCTGTACTGGCTCGTGCTCAACACCCCGCGCGAAAACTGACCCGCAAGACCTTTCAGCGGGCGTCGTGGTCGCAGTGGTAGCGGACGGCGGCTTCGACTTCGCTGCGCGAGCCGAGGAAGACGGGGACGCGCTGGTGCAGGCCGGTCGGCTGCACTTCGAGCATGCGCTGGCGGCCGGTGCTGGCGGCGCCGCCGGCCTGCTCGACCAGCAGCGCCATCGGGTTGGCTTCGTACATCAGCCGCAGCTTGCCGCCCTTCGGCGCGCACTTGGCGTCGAGGGGATAGCTGAAGATGCCGCCCCGGGTGAGGATGCGATGCACGTCGGCGACCATCGACGCGATCCAGCGCATGTTGAAGTCCTTGCCGCGCGGACCTTCCTTCCCCGCCAGCAGGTCGGCGACGTAGGCCTGCATCGGCGGTTCCCAGAAGCGCTGGTTCGACATGTTGACCGCGAATTCCTTCGTCTCCTCCGGGATGCGCATGCCGCGCACGGTCATGACGAAGCTGCCCACCTCGCGGTCGAGCGTGAAGGCCTGCGTGCCGTTGCCGACGGTCAGCACCAGCGTGGTCTGCGGCCCGTACACGCAGTAGCCGGCGGCGACCTGCGCCGTGCCCGGTTGCAGGAAGTGCTCGTCGCCGGGCGAGGTCACGCCTTCCGGGCAGCGCAGCACCGAGAAGATCGTGCCGACCGAGACGTTGACGTCGATGTTGGACGAGCCGTCGAGTGGATCGAACAGCAGCAGGTAGTTGCCGCGCGGATACACATCGGGGATCGGCTGCGAATGGTCCATCTCCTCCGACGCCAGGCCGGCGAGGTGCCCGCCCCAGGCGTTGGCTTCCATCAGGATCTCGTTGCTCAGCACGTCGAGCTTCTTCTGCGCCTCGCCCTGCACGTTGATGCTGGCGCCGCCGTCGCTGCCGCCGGCGTCGCCGAGCACGCCGCCGAGCGCGCCCTTGCCCACCGCGATCGAGATGCGCTTGCAGGCGCGGGCGACGACCTCGATCAGCAGGCGCAGGTCGGGGCCGATGCGGCCGGCGCGCTGCTCTTCGATCAGGTATTGGGTCAGGGGGACGTTGCGGGCGTCGGGCATGGCGAACGGGCGGTCGTGGCGACCGCCCATTGTCGCATCGTCTGCGGTGCCCGCCGCGCGCGGGCGTGGTCCTGCGGTGCGGCCGCTCAGGCGGCGGAACGCATCCTGCCGCCGGCCAGGCGCCGGCACAGTGCGCCCAGGCGTTCGCGGGCCATGGACAGCATGCGCAACGGCGCTTCCGGGTCCGCGGCGTTCATGACGCGCTCGGCCGCTTCCATGGCGTCCTCGGCGACGGTGAGGTC
Organism: Luteimonas sp.; assembly: GCA_035765815.1. Lineage (GTDB taxonomy): Bacteria > Pseudomonadota > Gammaproteobacteria > Xanthomonadales > Xanthomonadaceae > Cognatiluteimonas. Next base: position 9,832 of record DASTWT010000195.1, read on the forward strand.
GTCCGGGCCCAGCATCGAGCGCAGGCTGCGCAGGTGGGCGCCGAAGCGGCGCTCGAAGTCGGGCGCGCAGCCCTGGCCGGCGCGGCGCACGGCGTCGTCGAAGGTGGCTTCGATGCGGTCGAGTTCGATCAGCAGTTCGTCGGCGGCAATGTCCATGCGGGCACTCTGTGGCGAACGGGTCGCACGGGTTGAGAAGGAAGTCCGCGGGACGCCGACCACGGGTCGGCTCTGCGGGGGGTTGGGGGATGATCCGTTGGTGATCGTGACAGCAGGGTGTACGGCAGCAAGTACGCAGAACAGGCCGCGCAGCGGCCGCGTTCAGATATCGCCGTCGGTGGCCCAGCCTTCGCCGCTGCCGCGCGTGAACACGCGGTCGCCGTCGAGCACCGCGCCCGCGGGCAGCGAATCGCCGCCCGCCAGCCGCGCGTAGATCGGATCGAAGTCGCGCGCGGTGTCTTCCATCAACTGCTCGAAGCTGTCGATGACGAAATACGTCTGCTGGAAGGTGTCGATGCGGTAGCGCGTGCGCATCACCCGCTCGACGTCGAAGCCGATGCGGTTCGGCGCCGCGCTTTCCAGGCTGTGCACGCTCTCGCCGCTCGACGACACGATGCCGCTGCCGTAGATGCGCAGGCCCGCGGGCTCGCGGATCAGGCCGAACTCCACGGTGTACCAGTACAGCCGCGCCAGATGCTGCATCGCCGCCGCGCCGAGGCCGTGCGCGCGGATGCCGCCGCCGCCATAGGCTTCCATGTAGTCGGCGAACACCGGGTTCATCAGCAGCGGCACGTGCCCGAACAGGTCGTGGAAGAGGTCGGGCTCTTCGATGTAGTCGAACTGGTCCGGGCGCCGGATCCACCAGGTCACCGGGAAACGGCGGTTGGCCAGGTGGGTGAAGAAGTCGATCTCCGGCAGCAGGCCCTCGACGCCGACGAGTCGCCAGCCGGTCGCGTCGGCGAGCACGCGGTTGAGGGCGTCGAAGCGCGGGATGCGGTCGGGCGTCAGGCCCATCTCCGACTGCGCGCGCAGGAATGCGTCGCTGGCGCGGCCGACCAGCAGTTCGCGCTGGCGCGCGTACAGCCGGCGCCAGACGTCGTGGTCGGTCGCGGTGTAGTCGTCCCAGGGCTGCTCGACGATGCCGGTGGCGTACACCGGGATCTTGCCGCGGTCGGTCTGGATGTTTTCGAGCCGGCGGGGCTGGTTCAT
>DASTWT010000196.1:0-2148 GCA_035765815.1 Luteimonas sp.
CGTGCAGAAGGCGGTGATGGCGGCGCTCGCCGGCACGCGCTGAAAACACGTTCGACGCCGCGCTTCCACCTCCTCCAGGCCATTCGCATGACCGACCCCGTCAGCAGCAAAGACATCGTCCTCGCGTTCTCCGGCGGACTCGACACCAGTTTCTGCGTCCCGTACCTGCAGGAGCGCGGCTGGCGCGTGCACACGGTGTTCGCCGACACCGGCGGCGTCGACACCGCGGAACGAGCGACCATCGAGGCGCGCGCCGCCGAGCTGGGCGTGGCCTCGCACGTCACCGTCGACGGCGGCCCCGCGATCTGGGACGGCTTCGTCAAGCCGTTCGTGTGGGCGGGCGAGGGTTACCAGTCGCAGTACCCGCTGCTGGTCTCGGACCGCTACCTGATCGTCGATGCGGCGCTGGCGCGCGCGCGCGAACTCGGCACGAACGCCATCGCCCACGGCTGCACCGGGATGGGCAACGACCAGGTGCGCTTCGACCTGGCGGTGAAGGCGAGCGGCGATTACCGGATCGTGGCGCCGATCCGCGAAATCCAGAAGGAGCACACGCAGACCCGCGCCTACGAGCAGGCCTACCTCGAGCAGCGCGGTTTCGGCGTGCGCAGCAAGCAGAAGGCCTACACGATCAACGAGAACCTGTTGGGCCTGACCATGTCCGGCGGCGAGATCGATCGCTGGGAAGCGCCGGGCGAGGGCGCGCGCGGCTGGTGCGCGCGCCGCGAGCAGTGGCCGGCCGAGCCGCTGCAGGTCGTGCTGCGCTTCGAAGGGGGTGAGGCGGTGGCGCTCGACGGCCAGGCGATGCCCGGCGCGCAGGTCCTGGCGCGGCTCAACACGATGTTCGCGCAGTACGGCGTCGGCCGCGGGATGTACACCGGCGACACGACGATCGGCCTCAAGGGCCGCATCGTGTTCGAGGCGCCGGGCCTGGCCGCGCTGCTGTGCGCGCACCGCGCGCTGGAGGAGGCGGTGCTGAGCAAGCAGCAGAACCGCTTCAAGCCGGAGGTCGCGCGGCGCTGGGTGGAACTCGTGTACGAGGGCTTCTTCCACGACCCGCTGAAAACCGACCTCGAGGCGTTCCTGGCGTCGTCGCAGCGCATGGTCGACGGCGAGGTCGTGCTCGAGACCCGCGGCGGCCGCGTCGACGCGGTCGCCGTGCGCTCGCCGCACCTGCTGCAGTCGTCGGGCGCGACGTATGCGCAATCGGCCGACTGGGGCGTGGAGGAGGCCGAAGGCTTCATCAAGCTGTTCGGCATGAGCAGCACGCTGTGGGCGCAGGTCAACGCATCGGCCCGGCAAGGGCAGGGCGGCCGCGATGCTTGAGGCGGTCCTCGGGCACCTGCGCGCGCTGGTCGCGTTCGACACCCGCAATCCGCCGCGGCGGATCGGCACGGGCATCTTCGACTACCTGAGCGCGCAGCTGCCGGGTTTCGCCTGCACGCTCGCCGACCATGGCGACGGCGCGCTGTCGCTGCTGGCCGTGCGCGGCAAGCCGTCGCGCGTGTTCAATGTGCACCTCGACACGGTGCCCTCGTCGCCGCAATGGAGCGGCGACCCGCTCGCGCTGCGCGTGGAGGGCGGTCGCGCCATCGGCCTGGGCGCCTGCGACATCAAGGGCGCCGCCGCCGGGCTGCTGGCCGCCGCGGCCGCGACGACGGGCGACGCCGCCTTCCTGTTCACCACGGACGAGGAAGCCAACGACCCGCGCTGCGTCGAGGCCTTCCTCGGCGGCGGGCACGGCTACGCCGAAGCGATCGTGGCCGAGCCGACGCGCTGCGAAACGGTGCTCGCGCACCGCGGCATCGCCTCGGTGCTGCTGCGCTTCAAGGGCGAGGCGGGCCACGCGTCCGGCGCGGCGGCGCTGGAGGCCAGCGCGCTGCACCAGGCGATGCGCTGGGGCGCGCGCGCGCTCGAACTGGTTGAAGGGGAATCGCACCGCCGCTTCGGCGGGCTCGCCGGCCTGCGCTTCAACATCGGCCGGGTGGAGGGCGGGATCAAGGCGAACGTGATCGCACCGAGCGCGGAGGTGCGCTTCAACTTCCGGCCGCTGCCCTCGCAGGACATCGACGAGCTGCACGCACGCTTCGGCGCCTGCGCGGCCGCCGGGGCGCTCGAGCGCTACGAGGAGACCTTCCGCGGGCCGTC
>DASTWT010000197.1:0-5157 GCA_035765815.1 Luteimonas sp.
CCCGCGTTCACCGCGTAGTCCGGCGCGTAGACGATGCCGCGCTTCTCGACCTCGTCGCCGATCGCGTTGGTCGCCAGCTGGTTGTTGGCCGCGCCGCAGATGACCTTGAACTTGAAGCGGGGCAGGGTCTGCTCGTTGACCGTGCCGCCCAGGGCGCACGGCGAGTAGACGTCGGCGTTGACGTCGTAGATGTCGTCCGGGGACACGGCCTCGGCGCCGTACTCGGAGACGGCCTCGTCGACGCGGTCCTGGTGGATGTCGGTGACGAAGATCTTGGCGCCGCGCTCGCGCAGCAGCTTCACGTACTCCATGCCGACGTGGCCCAGGCCCTGCACGGCGTAGCTGTACTTGCCGACTTCCTCGTCGCCGAAGCGCTTCTGCAGCGTGGCCATCAGGCCCTGCAGCGCGCCGTAGGCGGTGAACGGCGACGGATCGCCCGAGCCGCCGTGGACCTGGTGCACGCCGGTGACGTACTCGGTCTCCTTGAACACGTACTCCATGTCGTTGACGTCGATGCCGACGTCCTCGGCGGTGATGTAGCGGCCGCCCAGCGACTCGACGAACTGGCCGAACGCGCGGAACAGCGCCTCGGACTTGTCCTTCGCCGGGTCGCCGATGATCACCGCCTTGCCGCCGCCGATGTCGAGGCCGGCCACCGCGTTCTTGTAGGTCATGCCGCGCGAGAGGCGCAGCACGTCGTTCAGCGCCTCCTGCTCGGTCTTGTACGGCCACATGCGCGTGCCGCCCAGCGCCGGGCCGAGCACGGTGTTGTGGATCGCGATGATGGCCTTCAGGCCCGCGTCCTTGTTGTGGCAGAAGACGACCTGCTCGTGGCCGAAGGTATCGAGGGTTTCGAAGATCATCGCAGCTGTGCTCCAGCGCCGGCGGGCCGGACCGCGGGGCGGCCGGGCGTCGACTTTGTTGGCTAAGTCTTTGATTCGGGAGATGAAACCGGCGATCCGGGCGCTCTGGCTCCAGTCGCAGGGCCGGTATTTTACGCGTCCCGGCCGGCAAAAGCCCGTCGGCGGCGCCGGCCGGCATGGCCGGGGGTCCGCGGCGTGGCGCTTCTGTATCCTTTCCCGATGACTGCAGCCACGCCCCGCGCGGACGATCACGCCCGCTGGCAACACGCCGAATCCCTGGTCGCCGCCGACCGCCTCGACGAGGCGGTCGAGGCCTACCGCAGCCTGCGCGACAGCGAGGAACTCGTCGTCCCCGCCGCGCTGCGCCTGTCGCAGATCGCCGCGCGCCGCGGCCACCTGCGCGAATCGGTCGCCTGCGCGCTCACCGCCTACCAGCTGCGCCGCCCGGAACCGGAACTGCTGTGCAGCGTGGCGCGCGTGCTCGGCCCGCTGGGCGAGCTGCGCGCGATGTTCGCCTGCGCGCACGACTTCTCGGTGATGCGCGGCGGCAATCCGGAAGTGCTGCTGGAATTCGGCACGCTGCTGTCGGCCGCCGGTTTCCCGGACGACGCCCTGCAGATGCTGCAGCGCGCGCGCAATGCCGGCGTCCGCGGGCCGCAGTTGTCGCTGCCGGTGGCGCGCACGCTGCAGGCGCTGGGACGGACCGCCGACGCGCGCGCCGCCTATGGCGCCTGCCTGGAAGCGGCGCCCTCGCTGGTGGCCGCGTGGCTGGGCCTGGCGGAGATCGGCGGCCGCAGCCCGGAGGCCGAAGCCGCGCTGGCGCGGGTGCTCGGCGAGTTGCTGCAGAAGGGCGGCGAAAGCGTCGCCGCGGCCGCGCCGATGCAGTACGCGCTGTTCCAGATGCTCGACCGCGGCAGCGACGCCGAAGCGGCGTGGGCGGCGCTCGACAAGGGCATGGACCTGCAGCGCGGTGCGCTCGCCGGTTACGACGCGGCGCTCGACCTGGCGGTGCTCGAGCATGTGGGGGCGCCGCGCGCGCACGATGCGCCCGCGGACGCGGACGGCGCGTCCGCAGCCGGCGCGGACGCCGATGCGTCGGCGAGGGCGACGGCGGCGAAGCCGGAGGGCCCCGCGCCCGTCTTCCTGGTGGGCCTGCACGGCCCGGCGCTCGCCGCGTTCGGCACGCTGCTCGCGCGCCACCCGCAGGTCGGCGACCTGGGCGAAGCGCGCACCTTCGTGCAGCAGCTGCGCTGGTGCGCCGACGCGATGGGCCCGCCGCGGCTCGACCTGGACCTCGCGCGGCGCGCGGACGCCGTCGACCACGACGTCCTCGGCCAGCGCTACCTCGCCTATACGGGCTGGCGCGCGCCGGGCAAGGCGGTGGCGCTCGACCGCAATCCGGCCAACTTCGCCAGCGTCGCCCAGATCGCGAAAGCGCTGCCGCACGCGCGCATCCTGCACCTCGCCGCCGGGCCGATGGACACCTGCTTCGCCGCGATGTCGGCGTGGACCGACGCCGAAGCGCCGTGGAGCCACGACCAGGCGGAGACCGCCGACTACTACCGCGCCTACCGCCGGCTGATGGCGCACTGGCGCAGCCAGTTCCCGGAGCGCGTGCTCGACGTGCGCCAGGACGAACTGCTCGCCGACCCCGCAGCGGCGCTCGAGGAGGTGCTGCGCTTCTGCGGGCTCGATGCGTCGGCCGCGCCGCAGCTGGCCGAAGGCGCGGCGGCCCTGGTGGGCGAGGGCCGCGCGGCGCCGCAGCGCTGGAAGCGCTACGAGAAGCACCTCGCGCCGCTGAAGGCGGGCCTCGGCGCGCTCGCCTACTGACGCGTCAGCCGGGCACCGCCGGAACTACGGTTTCGCCGGCGCCTTGAACTTCGCGCAGGGATCCTCGCGCGCGAACGCGGGCACGACTTCGGCGCGGTCGAAGTGCGACGTCTCCGCCACCTCTTCGACGAAGCCGACCGACTCGTACGCGAGGCCGCGCGCGCGCAGCCACACCGGCACGCCGATGTCGCGGCGCACGTGGCCGTTGCCCGCGAGCAGCACGACGCCGTCGCCCGGGTGCGCCGCCAGCGCGGCGGAGATCACGTCGGCCATCGCCGCGTCGCGCGCGACCTGCGCGGTCGCCATCGGCGCCAGCATCCCGTCGGGCAGCATGCCGCAGTGGCCGGTGCGCACTTCGTCCACCTGCGGCTGCAGCACGCCTGCGGGAACGGGCTGGTCCCAGCCGTGCTCGACGATGTGGCCGGCGTCGGCGCGCGAGAGGTTGGCGGCGTACAGCGGCAGGTGCTCGCGGAGCGCCAGGTCGATCACCGGCGCGTAGAAGTCCCAGTTCCAGCCGGCCCTGGCCGGCGCGGCCATCGCGACCACGCACGCGGCGTCCTTGCACTCGCGCTGGGCGCGGTCGAGATCCGGCTGGCGCTCGCGGTCGAACTGTTCCATCGCGATCGCGGGATGCCAGCCGGCGTCGACGCGCGACTGCAGCAGCGCGAGGCGGGCATGGTGGCCGTCGGGGTTGTCGTGGACTTCGCCGAGCAGCAGCACCGGCACCGGCGCCGGCGCCTGCGAGGTCGTCGCGGCCGCCTGCGAGGTCGTCGCGGCCGGGGGCGAGGCCGTCGCGGGCTGCGCCGCCTGCGCATGTGCGGCGGACGCCGGCAGCGCGCTTAAGGCGCAGGCGAGCAGGGCAGGCAGGACAGGCGGCTTGACGGGCATGCGGGCAGGCATCGCGCGGCTCCGGGGCGCGCCATCGGGCGCCGGGCCAGCCTATCAGGCCGGGCGCTACAATCGGCGGATGACCACGAACACCAACGCCAGGGCCGCCTCGGCCACCCCGCAGGCCGAAACCGCCACCCCGCTGCGCTTCGTCACCGCCGCCAGCCTGTTCGACGGCCACGACGCCGCGATCAACATCATGCGCCGCCTGATCCAGGCGCAGGGCGCGGAAGTCGTCCACCTCGGCCACAACCGCTCGGTCGAGGACGTCGTGCGCGCCGCGCTGCAGGAGGACGCCGACGGCATCGCGCTGTCCTCGTACCAGGGCGGCCACGTCGAGTACCTCAAGTACATGGTCGACATGCTGCGCGAGCGCGGCGCCGGCCACATCAAGGTGTTCGCCGGCGGCGGCGGCACGATCACGCCGGAGGAGATCCGCGAGCTCGAGGCCTACGGCGTCGAGCGCATCTACCACCCCAACGACGGCATGCACATGGGGCTGGTGGCGATGATCGAGGACGTGGTGCGCCGCGCGGAAGCCGCGCGCCTGCCGGTCGAGACCCCGCACAAGGTGGCGTTCTCCGACGAGATCGAGATCGGCCGGATGCTGTCGGCGATCGAGGAGGGCGCGCTGCCCGAAGCCGAGCTCGCGCGCCTGCGCAAGGAATGGCAGCTCGCCGGGGGCCGCACGCCCGTGATCGGCATCACCGGCACCGGCGGCGCGGGCAAGTCGTCGGTGACCGACGAACTGCTGAATCGTTTCCTGGCGTCGTTCCCCGAGATGCGCATGGCCGTGATCTCGGTCGACCCGACGCGGCGCCGCACCGGCGGCGCGCTGCTGGGCGACCGCATCCGCATGAACTCGCTGCGCTCGAAGCGCGTGTTCATGCGCTCGATGGCGACTCGCCGCCAGCACGCCGCGACCAACGTGGTGCTGCAGGACTGCATCGCGTTCCTGAAGTCGCTGGGCTACGACCTGGTGATCGTCGAGACGGCCGGCATCGGCCAGAGCGACTCGGAGATCGTCGACCTGGTCGACTTCCCGATGTACGTGATGACCAGCGACTTCGGCGCGCCGAGCCAGCTCGAGAAGATCGACATGCTCGACTTCGCCGACCTGGTGGTGCTGAACAAGTTCGACAAGCGCGGCGCCGAGGACGCGCTGCGCGACGTGCGCAAGCAGTGGAAGCGCAACCACGTCAAGTTCGCGGTGAAGGACGAGGACGTCCCGGTCTACCCGACCATCGCGTCGCAGTTCAACGACCCCGGCATCAGCTGGATGTTCGCCAACCTGTGCCGGCTGCTGCGGGAGAAGATCGAGCTGCCGGCGGACAAGTGGACGCCGGAAGTCGACACCTCGCTGAAGGAGCCGCGCGCGACGGTGCTGATCCCCGGCGCGCGCGTACGCTACCTCGCGGAGATCGCGGAGCAGGGGCGTGCGATCAACGCGCGCATCGAATCGCAGGCCGAGGTCGCCGACCGCGCGCAGTCGTACTGGCAGTCGCTGCAGGACCTCGGCGACACCGCGCTGCCCGCGGCGCTGGCCCTGTACGACGATGCCGCGCTGACCGCCGGC
>DASTWT010000198.1:0-22761 GCA_035765815.1 Luteimonas sp.
GCATCGCCGGCACCCTGGTCTCTGGCGACGGCACGCTGCGCGTCGACGGCTCGCTGGGCTGGCAGGGCGACGACACCCCGCTCGTGTTGAACGTGCGCGGCAGCAACGTGCTCGTGTCGGACACGCGCGACCTGCACGCCGTCGCCGATCCCGACGTCGTCGTGCGCTACGCCGCGAAGCAGCCGCTGCAGGTCACCGGCACCGTGACCGTGCCCGAGGCGCGCATCGACCTCGAGCGCCTCGACATGGGCGTGTCGGTGTCCGACGACGTCGTGGTCCTCGATCCGGAGCATCCCGAGGAAAGCATCGCGACGCCGCTGCAGCTCGACCTCACGCTCGCGATGGGCGAAAACGTGCGCCTCAACGGCTTCGGCCTCGACGGCACGCTCGCCGGCAAGCTGCGCGTGCTCTCGCGCCCGGGCCAGGAAATGACCGGCAACGGCGCCCTGGAGGTCGGCGGCCGCTACACCGCCTACGGCCAGAAGCTCAGCATCACGCGCGGCCGCCTGCTGTGGCAGAACGGCCCGATCGACGACCCGATGCTCGACATCCGCGCCGAGCGCGAAGTCGGCGACGTCACCGCCGGCATCGCCGTCACCGGCCGCGCCAGCCGCCCGCAGGCCGAAGTGTGGAGCGATCCCGCGATGGACCAGTCCGAGGCCCTCGCCTACCTCGCGCTCGGCCGCCCGCTGTCCACCGTGAGCGGCGACGAGAGCCGCCAGCTCGACGCCGCCAGCGCCGCGCTGTCCGCCGGCAGCAGCGTGCTCGCCTCGCAGCTCGGCGCGCGCATCGGCCTCGACGATGCCGGCGTCACCCAGTCGCGCGCGCTCGGCGGCAGCGTGCTCGGCGTCGGCAAATACCTCTCGCCGAAACTCTACGTCGGCTACGGCGTGTCGCTGCTCGGCACCGGCCAGGTACTGACGCTGAAGTACCTGCTGCGGAAGGGCTTCGACATCGAGGTCGAATCGAGTACCGTGGAGAACCGCGCCTCGGTCAACTGGCGGCTCGAGCGCTAGCGCGCGCCCGGCCCGCCGCGCGCCGGCGCATCGCCGCGATACGGAGCGTGCGCAGGATCAGGGTGCCGTCGTTCCCTGCGGCGCCTGCGGCGGGCAACAGGTTGACGACCAGCATCGCGGCATTGACCGCCCCGATCGCCAGCGCCAGCTGCCCGCCCTCCCGGCGATGCAGCCATAGCGCGGCGGCGACCGCCAGCAGGTTGAACGCGGCCCCGCCGAGCAGGAAGACCAGCATGCGACGCGCGCGCGGCCGCCCCCGGGCGTCGATCACGGTCGTCCCGCCGCCTTGCCAGCGCACGAGGGACACGCCGAACGCACCGCCCGGCGACCGGCGCGCCAGCGCGAAGCAGGCGACGCGCACTGAACGGATCGCCAGGCCCTGGGCGAACGCGCCCGCCACGTGCCCGGCTTCGTGGAATGCGACGGAGGAGATCCAGACGCCGGCGAGCACCAGCAGGTCCATGCCGAGCGCCTGCCCGCCCAGCCGAACGTGGCCGCGGCTGAGCGCGACCAGCGCGGCCAGCAATCCGGCCAGGCCCACGGCCGACCGCGCGACCGCGACCGCGCGGGCGGCGATCCGTCCCGGAACTCGCATCGGCGCGCTGTCCGTCGAGCTCAGGCCCCGCTGCGCTCGGCGGAGGCCGGCATCGCCCCGCGCGCGCCCTGCATGCCGCCAAAGCCCGCCCGGAACGGTTGCGCGCGGTCCCACTTGAACAGCCAGGCCGCCACGACGAAGCAGGTTCCCGCCATCACGAGCATGGTGGCGGCCAGGCGCAATTCGGCCATCGCGTCGACGGTCGTGCCGAAGCTTCCGTCCAGCGCGCGGTAGATCACGCGCGAGGGGGACCACTGGACGAGGAAGCCGAGCCAGGGATTGGCGATGCGCAGCGGGAAGACCGCGCCCGAAACGCCGAGCATCAGGTAGAACAGGATGCGCGTGATGGTCTGGCTGGCCTGGATGCTGCCGACCATGCACGACACGAGCACGCCGATGGCGGACATGAGGAAGATCGCCAGCGAGACTTCACCGAGCGCGAGCAGTGGTTCGGCGGGCAGCGCCAGGCCGAAATAGACGACCGCCAGGACGCCCTGCACGAGCAGCACGCACATGATGATCACGAACACGTTGAGCATCTGCCCCAGCAGCATGTGCCATGCCCGGATCGGCGCGCCATAGAACGTCCTGAGCATGCCGATCTCGCGCATGAAGACCAGCTGGATGCTCAGCGAGTACAGCCCGCCGGCGACCACGACGGCCGTGACGAGCCCCACGAACAGCCGCGTCGGCGGCGCCTCCGATCCGTAGACGACGAAGAACAGGAGGAAGTAGATCATCGGATAGAGGACGTTGTAGACGAACGTCGCCTTGGTCCTGCCGGATCCCTTCAACAGGACCAGCGCGATGGACAGCACCCTCGAGAGCTGCTTCATGTCATTTCCCCGCAATTGAAGGCGCCTGGCGGATCGCGCCCGGCTTGGTGGCGTCGCGCATCCACAGGCTGGAGATCTCCAGGCCTTCGCGCGCGCACAGCCCGCCGATCTCCGCCAGCGCGGCATCGGCCTGCCTGGCCCTGAGCTGGATCGCGCCTTCGCGCTGGCCGACGAGGCGCAGGTCCGCGAGCGCGGACAGCGACTGGCGCAGGTCGCGCACCGGCTGCACGGTCAGCGACACGTCGATCGGCCATTCCCGGTTCAGCGCGACCAGCTGGCCGATCTCGCCGGAATGCACGATCGCGCCGCCCGCCATCACGCAATAGCGGTTGAAATACTTCTCCATCCCCTCGGTCTGGTGGGTGGCGACGAGGATGGCGATTCCCTTCCCGCGCAACACCGGCAGCAGCGCATGGAACGCCTCGCGCGAATCCGCGTCCAGCGCGCTGGTCGGCTCGTCCATCACCAGCAGCGAGGGCGAGCCGAGCAGCGCGAGGCTGATCAGCAGCCGCTGCCGTTCGCCGGCCGACAACACCCCGCAACGCTTGTCCCGATGGCCGAGCAGGCCCATGCACGACAAAGCCTCGTCCGCTTCGATGTCGCTCGCGTCGTAGAACGCGCGGAACAGGCCGGCGGCCTCGCGGACGGTCATCGTGTTGGGGAGGAGGCTGGGTTGCAGGTACATGCCGACCCGGGCCCGCAGCCGGTCGCGCTGCGACGACGGATCCAGTCCGCAGGTCGACACGTGGCCGGCGCTGGCGACCTTGAGGCCGACGCAGGTCTCCAGCAACGTGGTCTTGCCGGCCCCGTTCGCGCCGACGAGCGCCATGGCGTCGCCGGGGTAGAGGTCCAGGCTGATCCCCTTCAGCAGTTCCTGTCCGCCGATCCTGACGTGCAGGTCGCGGATGCTGAGCGCAGCGGTGCGGGCGGACACGCTAGCGCCCCACCAGCATGAGGTGCAGCGGCAACTCGTTGCTGCGGCGCAGGCCCAGTTCCGCGACGAGGTTGCCGGTCTGCCACCCGCCCATCGCGTTGATCTTCAGGCCCAGCGCGGCCGCGGCCAGGTAGAAGTTCTGCGCGACGTGGCCCGCCTCGAGGACGGCGAGCCGCCAGGCTCTGTCTCCGTATTTCGCGTAGGCCTTTTCCATGTGCCCGGTGAGCACGATCGCCGCGCACGCGTTCGAGAGGTAGTTCGCGTCCGGCGCGGCGCTGGTCCCCGCATAGGCGATCGCCTGGTCGTACAACAGGTCCGACAGGTCCAGGCGGCGCTCCGACAGCCGGTAGAGGCAATGTTCCTCGCTCGCGTGGCAGTACACGCCGTCGTCGAGGCCGGCGATGCGGGTCGCGATCAGGTGCGCGCGCACCGGATACAGCGCGCCTCCCGACGGATAGGCCCTGCGCAGCTTGCCCGAGTGCTTCGCGCCGGTGACGCCGACCGACAGGCGGAGCAGGCGGGAAAGCGCGTCGAGCGACATCGGCTCGCCGGAAAAATCGAGCCGGCTCTCGCGCCTGGCCAGCGCTTCCTCGAGCCCGGTGTCGACGAGGAAGTCCTCCTCGAGCGGCAGCGCCACCTTCGGGCAGCCGATCATCTTCGGCAACGCGAGGTGTTCCGCCAGCGCCGGCCGCTGGTTGAGGCGACTTGCCTCCGACTTGTCGTAGGCCTGGTCGAAGCCCGCCAGCAGGCTGAAGAACAGGTCTTCCTCCGTGCGTCCGCGCAGCGACGGGATCAGGGAGTCATGGATGTGCAGCCGCATGGGGGCCTCCTTGGCTCGTCATGGATATGGGCCGGTCAGGGAAATGGATGGGCGTGCTCGTTGAAGGCCGTCCGGGCGGTGTCCGGCCCGGGCGGGAGGATTTCCCCCCTGCCGTAGCGCGCGAGGCGCTCGCAGCCCAGCGGCTTGTTGAACTCGCGGCAATACAGCGGCAGCAGGCCCGGCACGAGCACCTTGACCACATGCCATCCCGCATCGCCGATCTCCGCCGACGTCAGGTCGTGGACCAGGGGCTCGAAGCCGCACTCGACCAGCCTGCGAACCAGTCCGTCGAGGTCCATCGCGGAAGCGGCGGCATGGTCCTGGCGGCGGTAGTCCTTTTCCGGCGCGTCGAGGTAGAACGCCAGCCGGTGGTTCAGGTCGTTCGCCCGGTAGAACTTGCCGTGGTCGTGCATCGTCGTCACGTCCGCATCGGCCGCCAGTTCCACGCCGTCGTTGTCGAAGCCGTCGAAGATCGCGTAGCCGACCAGCGACATGTAGCACTCGGCGATCGCCTTCTCGAGCGCGATGTCGGGATCCGGATGGCAACCGGCGCCGACGATCGCGTAGGGCGCCTGGCCGGCGACCAGCGTCGCGAGGAAGACCGGGATGCCCAGGTCCGTCGTGAGGTCGTTGACCACGAGCCGGAACTCGGTGCGCTCCAGCGCAACCGCCATGTCGCGCACGGGTCCGCGGACGGCCGCGATGCTCTCGCGCGAGAGCCTCGGCGGACGCAGCTTCTTCGCCCACATGCCCATGAAGGCGTCGCGCTCGATCACTTCGCACAATCCCGACAGCGCCGCGCGCTCGCGCGAGGAATGGCTGGCCAGCCCGGTGCTGATCGATTCGGCGACGAGGGTGTCGCCGGGCAGGTGCCGGAACGAGCCGAACAGCACGTGCGACGTGGGCGCCAGGACCGGTCGGCCCGTCGCCAGCGATCGCACTTCCATCCAGTTGACCGGAGTGTCGCCACGCAGGCGCACCAGGCGATGGCGGGCGTCCGCCGGATTCGCGCAGCATGCCTCGTCCGGGCCTGCATGGTTCCACCGCTCGAGCGGCACCATGTCGCGGCCGGCGGCGAGCTCGTCGAAGGAGCCGTGGACGAGCTTCGCTCCCACCGGGCCGTTCTTCGCCGCATACCGCTCCACCGCCTCGCCGACCGCGCGCAGCACCGCGTCGGCTTCGGTGAAGCCGATGCCGGAGCCGGAGAGCGACGACGTGAACGCGCTCTTCCTCGCCGCTCCCGGGACGATCGGCGCCCTGGAACCCAGGGCGTCGCGGAAGGACCGGATCTGGTCCGCGACCAGCGCATGGGCGTTGCCGCGCACCGTCGCGAAGACCATCGGCGAGAACCAGAGCGGCCTGTTGTGGACCGAGATGCTGGTGATGATGCCGGCGTCCTCGTGCGCGATCCTGCGCACCGCTGCAAGCGGATCCGCGACCGCGCGCGCCGGCATCACTCGCCGCACTCCATGCAGTCGTGCACCTTCATCACCCCGAGCGTGGTCGACGCCGCTGTCCTGCAGTCGACCACCAGGAAGTCGTGCGTGTCCTCCAGCGCGCGCGCCACGCCCGCCATCGCCATGTGCAGCGCCCAGGACGGCGGCGCGTAGGGCGAAAAATAGTCGGGCGCGCCGACCTGGCTGCAAGCCTCGAACAGCGCGTTCGGCTCGAGCGACAGCAGGGATCCCAGGCGCCGCAGGCGCAGGCATGCGAAACAGGGCGTGGCGGTGTGCTGCAGCAACGGGCTGATCGTGAACTTGGCGCCGTCGAAACTGCAGAACATCCACTTCCTTTTCGCGGCGAGCATCCGCCGGTTGAGCTCGTAGAGCTCCCAGTCCGTGCAGCCGAGCGCGACGACGACGGGATCCTGGCCGTCCCCGGCGTCGGCAAGATCGAGTCCTGCCGGCCAGGTGTCTTCGCTGCAGACGGTGTAGCCCAGCGCGGACAGCATCCCTGCGGGATCCGCTTCCGCCGCCGCGTGCGCCGAGCCGTGGACGATCTGCAGCCGATGGCGCGGCGGCGCGGCTTCCACGGGCCTGGTCAGCCCCAATGCTTCCAGCATCTGGTGTATCTCCTTCGATTCGGAATCCGTGGCCACGTAGTCCGCCGGCGAGCGCAGCGCCGACAGCACTTCCGCGCCGAGTCCCTCGTTGCCGCTCAACCTCAGCAGCCGGCCGTTGCACGACAGCATCGCGGTGCGGTCGTCCAGCATGCGGTAAACGACTCCCCTGCCCCCACGCCCGCCGGTGGCAGGCTGCGTTCGACTTGTCACGTTCGTCCCTCGTATCGCTTCATGCGCGCCTGCCCGGGAGTGCGTCCTGCCGGCCCCGCATCGGATTGCAGACCCACCCCGGGCGGACTGCCCGGGGTGGGAACACGGCTCAGGCGCAGCAGCAGCAGCAACCGTCGCAGCAACACGCGTCGCAAGAACAGGCATCGCAACAGGCTTCGATGCACAGGACGGGGATCGCGTCCGCGGCGACCGTGCCGGCCATGTCGCCGCCCCCCAACGTTTCAAACGATTCGATCTTCATGCTTGCTCCTTGTAGTGAGATCGCTGCAGCAGGAATCCATGCCTGCAGCTCCATGCGCGGCACAGGCCACGCCTCCGGGTGCCGATGGCGCCGGCCCCCAAAGCCTTCGATGCGGTGTTTCGCAGCCGGCAGCGCGCGACACGGCGGCCGCGTCGCGGTTGCGGTTTCGTGATGGTTGCAATGGCGGTGCGAGAAAACGCCCGGCCCGGCCGGCACGCGCCGATGCCGGCGCCGCCGAATACCCCTCCATGGATGCCCCTGTACGCGCCATTTCCCTGGCGCCAGCCCGCAGTATCCTCTGGCTGGGGATGCCGGTCAAGAATCGCTCTTTCCCGGCGGATCCGCGGATCCCGCGGTTCCGTTCCCCGTGGCGAGCGCATACCATCGTCGCAACATCGGCCGGCCGCACCCCGCATGAACGCCACGCTGGAACTTCTCGAACGCTACAAGCTGGCCCTTTCGCTGCGCGCGGACAGCGCTGCGGCACGCGCGCTGGGCGTCAAGACACAGACCGTCAGCAACTGGCGGACGCGGGGCAGCCAGGCCGAGCCCTGGGTGATCGAGAAGATGTGCGCTGCGATCGGCGTGCCGACCGCGCCGTGGCTGCTGCATGCGCAATTCGCGCAGGCCCCGGACGCGTCCAACAAGCAGGTGTGGCGGCGTGTTGCGCAGAGCCTCGGCTGCAAGCTGGGCGGCCTGGCCGCCTTCGCAGGCGTGCCCGGCGCCCAGTGGCTGCTCGGAGACGGCATGCCGCTGTCCTGCGAGCTATCGATCGACCAGGGATTCCTTGCTTCCCTCGCGGCGTGGACCGTGTGCGGGAGTGCGTAGGTTGGATCTCGCGCTCTTCGATTTCGACGGCACCATCACCACGCACGAAACGATGCCTGCGTTCGTGCGCGCGACCACGGGCCGGCCGCGCCTGGTCGCGGGCTACCTGCTGCTGTGGCCGGTGATCCTCGGCTACAAGCTCGGTCTGGTTTCCGGTTCGCGGGTCCGCGCCGCGATCGTGCGTGTCGCCTACGCGGGACGTTCGGCCGCATGGTTGCGGACGCGAGGCGAAGCGTTCGCGCGCGACTACCTCGACCGCCACCTGCGGCCGGAAGCGATGCGCCGCATCGCCTGGCACCGCGCGCGCGGCGATGCGTTGATGATCGTCTCCGGCGGCCTGGCCGACTACCTGCAGCCATGGGCCGTCGCGCACGGCCTCGAGTTGTCGTGCTCCGCGCTGGAATCCCGTCGCGGCCGGCTCACGGGCCGCTACGCCGGTCCCCAATGCGCCGGCGAGGAAAAGGCGCGACGCGCGGCCGCGCGCTTCGACCTGTCCGCCTTCGACCGCATCCACGCCTACGGCGACACCGCGGAGGACGAGCCCCTGCTGGCGATGGCGACCGACCGCTTCTACCGTACGATGCCCGAAACCGCCGCCTGACCGGCGATCCGCGAGCCCGCCATGCCCATCACCGGCGTCATCCCGCAGCTGGCGGCGTTCGCCGGGGCGCTGAAGGCGAAGGGCGTCGCGCTGGAACAAGGCCTGCACGAAACCTCCTGGAACACGCGCGAATTCGTGCTGCGCGACGACCAGGGCCACACGCTCCACTTCGGAGAACCGGTGGACGAGCCGTGAACCATGCGCTCGCCCACATCGCCATCGTCGTCCGCGACCACGACGAGGCGATCGCGTTCTACACCGGCGTCCTCGGCTTCCGGCTCGAGCCGGCGCCGGCACCGCGCGGCTAGAGTGCGCGCATGGCTTCCGATCCCGGCTACGTCGAATACGTGCTCGACCAGGTCGGCCCGCTGCCGGGCCTGGCGCACAAGAAGATGTTCGGCGAGTACGGCCTGTGGCTCGATGCGAAGATCGTCGCGCTCGTCTGCGACGACCAGTTCCTGCTGAAGCCGACCGCCGCCGGCCGCGCGCTGCTCGGCGGCTCGCCGCCCGGCGTGCCGCCCTATCCCGGCGCGAAGCCGTGGCTGCTGGTCGAGGACCTGGACGACGGCGAGGCGCTGCGCGCGCTGCTCCGCGCCACCGCCGACGCGTTGCCCGCTCCGAAGCTGCCGAAGTCGAAGCGCCCCGCACGCTGATCGCCTCCGGGGCCCGGCATCGGGGAAGGCGCCCGGCCGCCGCCGATCTGCTAGCGTGCGCGCGAGCCGGCCGCTCCCGGCCGGAACCGGGGAACCCAATGAGCAACGCACCGAAGTGGCTGTCGCCCGTCGCCGTCGTCGCCCTGCTGTGGAACCTGCTGGGCTGCTATGCCTGGTACGCCGACATGACCGTGACGCCGGAACAGCTCGCCGCGATGTCGCCGGGCCTGCAGCAGATGCACGCCGCCATGCCGGTGTGGGTGCCGACCGCCACCGGTGTCGCCGTGCTCGGCGGCGCGGTCGGCTGCATCGGCCTGCTGATGCGCAAGCGCTGGGCGACGCGGCTGCTGTGGCTTTCGCTGGCCGGCGTGATCGTGCAGGACATCGGCCTGTTCGTGATCGCGGGCGGGCTGTCCGCCGCGGGCACCACCGCCATGGCGCTGCAGGGCGTGGTCCTGGTCGTGGCGATCCTGCTGGTGCTGCTGGCGCGGCGCGCCGAACGCGCCGGCTGGCTCGGCTGAACGGTCGGCGAAGGCCCCGGATGCGCGGCCACCACCGGCCCCACGCGGCGGTATAGTCGCGTCCATGACGACCTTCCTGCTGTGGCTGCTCCTGCTCGTGGTCTGCTGGCCGCTGGCGCTGCTCGCGCTGGTGGCGTGGCCGTTCGTGTGGCTCGTCTCGCTGCCGTTCCGGCTGGTGGGGATCACGTTCTCGGCGCTGTTCGCATTCCTGCGCGCGCTGCTGTTCCTGCCGGCGCGGGTGCTCGGCGGGCGGTCCGCCGCGGCCGCCTGAGCCGCCGCGCGAGCGCGTCCGCGTGAACGCGAGCCCGATCGATCCGCGCCGCCCGCCCGGCTGGTACTGGGTGGTCGGCGTGCTGGTGGCGCTGTGGATGCTGCTTGGCGTGGTCGCCTGGTGCGTCGACCTGGGCATGACGGCCGAGCGCCTGGCGGCGATGCCGCAGGCGCAGCAGCAGCTCCATGCGAGCCGGCCGGCGTGGCTGTTCGTCGTGTACGGCGTGGCCGTGTTCTCCGGCCTCGCCGGCGCGATCGCGCTACTGGCGCGGCGCAAGGCCGCGAAGCCGCTGTTCCTGCTGTCGCTGTTCGCGGCGGCGCTGCAGTTCGGCTACACGTTCGCGGCGATGGACGCGCTGGCGCTGCTCGGCCCCGCGATGGCGCTGCCGCTGCCGGCGATGGTGATCGCCGTCGGCCTGTTCACCGTGTGGTACGCGCGCTGGTGCGCGCGCCACGGCCTGCTGCGCTGACGCGGGCGCACGCTGCGCCCGCGCCGGGCGGGCGCTTTCAGGAACCGATCACGGCGCCGTGGAGGCGCGGCGCGCCGTCGGCGATGTCGGTCCACACCACGTAGGCGTCGCCGTCGCGCAGCGCGATCTTCGGGAAGCCGGTGCCGCGTCCGCGGCCCTGCAGCTTCGCGACTTCGAGGCGCTGGTACTCGCGCTCGAGGTCGGGCGTGCGCCGCGACAGCCACAGCGACTGGCCCGACGCGTCCTCGCGGATCCACAGGATCCAGGCTTGCGTCGCATCGAGCGCGAGCGCGACGCGTCCCTGCACCGCTTCGCCCTGGTCGAGCGTAACCGGCGCGCCGAAGCTGTCGCCCGCATCCGCGCTGCGCGCGACGCGCACCGACGGCTGGCCGCCGGCTTCGGTGTACCACGCCACCAGCGCCGCATCGCCATCCGCGGCGACGGCCGGGCCGTTCACCGGGCAGCCCGGCATCACCCAGCCGTCGGCGTGCACGGCGACCGGCTTGCCCCAGGCCTTGCCGTCGTAGCGCACGGCGGCGATGTCGCGGACTTCCTTGTCGCTGCGGTCGCGGTAGACGAGCAGCGGGCCGCGCGAAGTGGCGGCGATCGCGGTCTGGCAGCAGTCGCAGGTCTTCGCGTCGACGACCGCCTCGCCGCTGCGCTGCAGGTTCATGTCGAACACGGCGGCGCGCAGGGCGGTACGGCCGTCGGCGTGCATGTCGTGGCCGCCGTGCTTCGCGTCACCGTGCTTCATGCCGGCGGCGCCCTCGTGGTGCATCTCGCCGCCGGCGTTGTCGCGGCCGTCGAGCCAGGCCACGCCGATCGTGTCGCGCGACGCCGGCCACAGCGCGGCGAAACCGTGCTCGGCCTCGACGCCGTCGTCGTTCACCGCGATCGGCGAGGCCCAGTTGAAGCCGCCGTCGACGGAGCGGCTCAGCGCGACGTTGCCGGCGTGGCCCTCGCCCATCTTCTGCATGAATTGCACCCACAGCGCGCCGTCGGCGGTCTGGGCGATGTGCGGCGTGTTCGCCCAGTTCGCCATCAGCGAGTCGCCGACGACGATGGTGCGCGCGGCGCTCTGCCAGTGGCCGTCTTCGCTCATCGCGACGAACTGCAGCGCGTTGCGGCGGCCCTCGAGGCTGTTGATCCAGCTCAGCAGCACCCGACCGTCGGGCGTCACCGCGAGGTCGGGCTGCGCGGAGCCGATCGCCGAGGGCAGCGGCCACTCGTGCACCGCGACGGGCTTCGCCGGATCGGCCGGCGGGGCACCGGCGCCGGCGGCGGGCGCGCCGCGATGGCAGGCGGCGAGGGCCAGGGGAAGGAGGAGGAAGGCGAGTTTGCGCATGGCGGGTTCCTTTCAGCCGACCATGGGTCGGCTCTACGGGTCAGGCGGCGCGGGCGCGCGCGAGATGGACGAGCAGCAGCGAGATCGCGGCGGGCGTCATGCCCGGGATGCGCTGCGCCTGGCCGACGGTTTCCGGGCGCACGCGCTCGAGCTTCTGCCGCGCTTCCGCGGAAAGGCCGTGCACCCGCGCGTAGTCGAACGCCGCGGGGATGGCGGTGGTTTCGTTGCGGCGCTGGCGGGCGATCTCGTCGTTCTGGCGCTCGAGGTAGCCGGAATACTTCACGCCGATCTCGACCTGTTCCGCCACGCCGGCGTCGTCGACCGCCGGCCCGAGCGCGGGGAGCGCGGCCAGCGCCGCGTAATCGAGTTCCGGCCGGCGCAGCAGGTCGAGCGCGCTGACCTCGCGCGACACCGGCACGCCGAGCATCTCGACGACTTCGCGACCGAGCGGGTTGTTCGGCGCCGCCCACAACCCGCCGAGGCGCGCGGTCTCGCGCTCGATCGCGTCGCGCTTGCGTTCGAACGCCGCGAAGCGCGCGTCGTCCACGAGCCCGAGCTCGCGGCCGATCCCGGTGAGGCGCAGGTCGGCGTTGTCCTCGCGCAGCTGCAGCCGGTACTCGGCGCGCGAGGTGAACATGCGGTAGGGCTCGGACGTGCCCTGCGTCACCAGGTCGTCGATCAGCACGCCGATGTAGGCCTGGTCGCGACGCGGCGACCACGCCTCGGCGCCCTGTACGAAGCGCGCCGCGTTGAGGCCCGCGATCAATCCCTGCGCCGCGGCCTCTTCGTAGCCGGTGGTGCCGTTGATCTGGCCGGCGAAGAACAGCCCCGCGACCGCCTTGGTTTCCAGCGAGGCCTTCAGGCCGCGCGGATCGAAGAAGTCGTATTCGATCGCGTATCCGGGGCGCGTGATGTGCGCGTTCCCGAAGCCGCGGATCGAGTGCACGAGCTCGAGCTGCACGTCGAACGGGAGCGAAGTCGAGATGCCGTTCGGGTAGATCTCGACCACGTCCAGGCCTTCCGGCTCGACGAACACCTGGTGCGAGGCCTTGTCCGCGAAACGCACGACCTTGTCCTCGATCGACGGGCAATAGCGCGGGCCGATGCCCTCGATCTGCCCGGAATACAGCGGCGAACGGTGCAGGGCCTTGCGGATGATCTCGTGCGTGCGTTCCGACGTGTGCGTGATCCAGCACGGCACCTGGCGCGGGTGGTCGTCGCGCGAGCCCATGAACGAGAACACCGGCCGCGGATCGTCGCCCGGCTGCACTTCCATCACCGAATGGTCGAGCGTGCGCCCGTCGATGCGCGGCGGCGTGCCGGTCTTGAGCCGGTCGACGACGAACGGGCCGTCGCGCAGCTTCATCGCCAGCGCTGTCGCGGGCGCGTCGCCCATGCGACCGGCGGCGTACTGCGTCCCGCCGACGTGGATCTTGCCCGCGAGGAACGTGCCCGCGGTCAGCACCACCGCCGGCGCGTCGAAGCGCAGGCCGGTGTTGGTGATCGCGCCGCGGGCGACGCCGTCCTCGATGACGAGGTCGTCGACCGCGGCCTGGAAGACCGAGAGGTTCGGCTGCGCCTCCACGGCGCGGCGCACGAAGGCGCGGTACAGCGCGCGGTCGGCCTGGCAGCGCGTCGCGCGCACGGCCGGGCCCTTCGAGGCGTTGAGGCGGCGCCACTGGATGCCGGCCGCGTCCGCGGCGCGCGCCATCAGCCCGCCGAGCGCATCGATCTCCTTCACCAGGTGGCCCTTGCCGATGCCGCCGATGGCCGGGTTGCAGCTCATCGCGCCGACGGTCTCGACGTTGTGGGTCAGGAGCAGCGTCCGCGCACCGGCGCGGGCCGCGGCGAGGGCGGCTTCGGTGCCGGCATGGCCGCCGCCGACCACGATCACGTCGTAGCGGTGGAAGCCGTTCGGATTGGAGCCGGGGGCTGGCATGGGCGCGCTTGGTCCGGGAAGGGCACCGCCTGACGTTCCGCGTCAGTCACGGCCCGGCGATTATCGCGCGATGGCGCCAGGGCAGGCCGGAACGTGTCGAAAGCGGAGTTGGCACGCTTCCTGCGTGCCCCTTCCTGCACCCGGCGTGGCAACAGGCGTCAGGGGCGCTCGGGCCAGGATGGAACAGGGCTGGCCGGCGCACGACGGGGAAGCACCGGGGGGCCGATGTCGGGGGGCATCGGCCCCTCATCCTTTTCCGGGATCAGGCGATGGCGGGCGGCACGCGAGTAGGCGCCGACGCCCGTCGGAGGAGCGGAACAGGGGGGATCCGGAGAACCCCGCCGGGCGTCGGCATGGAAAACTCGTACGGCAGCGTGCGGCGAAGCATGCGGACGGCAGCGTGGGGCTGCGGGATGGCGCGGCGGCCCGGAACGCCAGGCGCGCGACGCCTAGCTTGGGCGCGCGGCCGAAGCCGCGCAAGGGCGATCAGCGCGCGGGAATGCGACGGTCGTCGCGTTTCCAGCCGCCGACGCGCGGCGGACGCGGCGCTTCCTGAACAGGGCGCGCCTGCCGGGGGAGCATGGGCCGCGGCGGCTGGGCCACGCCTTCGGGCGCATCGGCATAACGCTTGCCGACGCGGGAGCCGGCGACGCTGCCCAGGTCGCGCCACGGCGGCCGCGGCCGGTCGGGGGTATGGTCCCCGCCGCCGCCGTGACCATCGTGGCCGTCGTGCCCGCCGTGGTGCCCGCCACCATGGTCGTGGCCGTCGCCGTGCCAGTGCCGCGAGGGCACGTAATAGCGGTAGTAGCCGATGCTGCCGCCCCAGTAGGGCGCGCCATACCCGTAACCGTAGTAGCCGGAGTACCCCGGGTAGCCGTATCCGTAGCTGCCGTAGTACCCGTAGTCGGCGCTCGGCTGGCCGTAGTAGTAGTCGCCGGCGCCGCCGGAGCGGTAGCCGTAGGTCGCGCAGCCCGCGAGCAGCGCGACGGCGGCGACGGGCAGGAAAAGCAGCTTGCGGATCATGGGTTCGGGGTTCCCCTTTCTGGCACGACCAGCATCGGCGGCCGGCATTGAATCGGTGCTTAATCCTGCCGGTTGCGGCGGGCGGCTTCCTGAACGGTTTACGATGGCGCATGGATGCCATGACGCTGCCGACCTTCGACGACGTGCTCGCCGCCGCGGCGCGCATCGCGCCGCACGCCCACGTCACGCCGGTGCTGCGCTCGCGCACGCTCGACGCGATCGCCGGCTGCGAACTGCACTTCAAGTGCGAACCGCTGCAGCGCGCCGGCGCCTTCAAGTTCCGGGGCGCGTGCAACGCGGTCTGGTCGCTGCCGGAAGACGAAGCGGCGCGCGGCGTGGTCACGCATTCCTCCGGCAACCACGGCGCCGCGCTGGCGCTCGCCGCGGGCACGCGCGGGATTCCCTGCCACGTGGTCGTGCCCGACGGCGCGGTGGCGGCGAAGCTCGCGGCGATAGAAGCCTATGGCGCCACCCTGCACCGTTGCGCGCCGACCATCGCCGCGCGCGAGCAAACCGCCGCGCGCGTGCAGCGCGAGACCGGCGCGACCTTCGTGCACCCCTACACCGATCCGCGCGTCATCGCCGGCCAGGGCACCGCGGCGCTCGAGCTGCTCAACGCCACCGGCGGCCTGGACGCGCTGAGCACCCCGGTCGGCGGCGGCGGCCTCGCCTCGGGCTGCGCGCTCTCCATCGGCGCAGTATCGCCGGGCTGCGAACTGCTGCTGGCGGAACCCGCCGGCGCGGCCGACACCGCGCGTTCGCTCGCCGCGGGCCGCCTCGACACCGATTTCGTGCCGGACACGATCTGCGACGGGTTGCGCGGCACCCTGGGCGCGCCGGGCTTCGCGATCCTGCGCGGGAGCGGCGCGCGCGCCGTGGTCGTGGACGACGCGCGCACCGTGGCGGCGATGCGGCTGCTGTGGACGCGGCTGAAGCTGCTGGTCGAGCCGTCATCGGCGATCGCGTTCGCGGCGGTGCTCGACCAGCGCGAACGGCTGGCGGGCAAGCGCGTCGGGGTGCTGCTCACCGGCGGCAACGTGGACCTGGACGCGATCGCGGAAACATTCGCATCCGCATCGCGCCCGGCGCGGGCATGACCCGGTCGCCGTTTGACCTGGCTCAAGGCGGGAACGCGCCGCAGCCGGCATCGTCGGCGCGCGCGCGACCCGAAGTCGCGATACGACGAGGTCTTCCATGAGCACTCCGATGCGCACCGCTCCGACGGGCATTGCCCCGATGTCGCGTTATCCCGCCGGCCTGCGGCGCCTGCACTGGCTCACCGTGCTGCTGGTCGCCGCCGCGTACCTGTTGATCGAGCAGCGCGGCCTGTTCCCGCGCGGAAGCGCCGGACGCAACGCGATGATGCAGGGCCACTTCTGGACCGGCGTCTCGATCCTCGCGTTCACCGCGTGGCGGATCGCGCTGCGCGTGCGCGCCCGCGGCGCCGTGCCGCCGGTGTCGCCCGCCCTGCCCGCCTGGCAGGAATGGCTGTCGCGCGTCCTGCACCTGTCGATCTACGCCTTCCTCGTCGCCATGCCGCTGCTCGGCCTGGCGGCGATGTGGAGCGGCGGCCGCACCCTGGAACTCCCCTTCGCCGGCATCGCGCTGCCGTCGCCGCTGCCGGTGGACCGCGCGCTGGCGCACCGCATCGAGGACCTGCACGGCGAGATCGGCGAGATCTTCTATTGGGTGTTCGGGCTGCACATCGTGGCCGCGCTGTACCACCACGCGTGGCGGCGCGACGACACGCTGCGCCGGATGCTGTGATGCGCGACGCGCGACGCCTCCCCTCGCCCGCCGCCTGGATCGCAGCGCTCGCACTGGTGCTCGCGCTGCTGTTGCCCGGGGCGCGCGGCACCTGGGATCCGGACGAGGGCCGCTACACCAACGTCGCGATGCACATGGTGGACGGCGGCAACTGGATCGAGCCGTATCGCAGCGAGACCGTCGCCCACTGGACCAAGCCGCCGCTGACCTACTGGGCGATCGCGGCCGGCGTCGAGGCGTTCGGACGCAACCCGTGGGCCGCGCGGTTGCCGGCCGCGCTGTCCTACCTGCTCTGCGTTTGGATCGCCTGGCGGATGGCGCGGCGGATGCGACCGGCGCCCGCAGCGGCGGAGTCCGGCGACGACGGCGCGCTGCAGGCACCGCTGGTGTTCGCGACCATGCTGCTGCCGTTCGGCGCGGCGCAGTACATCACCACCGACTACCTGCTCGCGGCATGCGAGGCGCTGGCGATGTGGGGCTTCGTCGAGGCGCGTTTCGGCGACGCGGCCCGCGCGCGGCGCTGGCTGGCGCTCATGTGGGCCGGCTTCGGCCTCGCGTTCCTGTGCAAGGGGCCGCCCGGGCTGTTGCCGCTGCTGGCGGTGTTCGCGTTCGACCTGCTGGCGCCCGCGACGGGGCCCGGCGGCGCCCGGCGCCCGCGCGCGCTGCAGTGGTGGGCGTTGCCGCTGTTCGTGCTGGTGGCGCTGCCGTGGTACCTCGCGGTGGTGCTGCGCAACCCGGGGCTGCTGCAGTATTTCGTCGGCGCGGAGGTGGTGGACCGCGTCGCCAGCGACGACTTCAACCGCCATGGCGAATGGTACGGCTGGCTCGCGATCTACGCGCCGACGCTGGCGGTCGGGACGTTGCCGTGGACGCCGGCGCTGTGGCGCTGGCTGCGCGCGCTGCCGGCGCGCATCCGCGGTTGGCGCACGCGCGAAGGGCGCGACGGCGATCGCGCGGACCTGCTGCTGGCGCTGTGGGTCGCGCTGCCGCTGGTCGTGTTCTGCGTGTCGCGCTCGCGCATGCCGCTCTACCTCCTGCCGCTGTTCCTGCCGCTGGCCCTGCTCGTCGCGCGCCAGCGCGCCGGCGAAGGCCGCGGCCTGCCGCGCTGGCGCTGGCTGCTGGCATGGGCGGCGCTGCTGCTTGCGCTGGAAGCCGCGACGGCGGCCTGGCCCACGCACAAGGACGGCGCCGCGTGGCGTTCGGCGATCGCCGCGCGCGTGCCGGGCCGCGTGGCGCGGGTGAACTTCGTCGAGGACATGGCGCGCTACAGCCTCAACCTCGAGATCGGCGCCGACGTGGAGAAGCTGTCGCTGGCGCCCCGCCCCGGCGATTCGCGCTTCGGTCCCGATTACGACACCGACGTCGCGACCGCGCTGCAGCGCGGCTACGCCGCCGATGCGCTCTGGATCACCAAGCAGGACCACTTCCCCGCCGTGCAGGCGCGCCTGCAGGCCCTGGGCTATGCGACTGCGGTCCAGGGCTCGCCCTACGAAGGGCGCATCCTCTTCCGCGTCCGGCCCGTCGCCCCGGAGCAGGCGCGCTAGCGGCGGCGGATCGGGATGCGCGCGACGGGGAAGCTGGCGATTTCGGCGTCGCCGTGGCGGATCGGCGCGCCGTGTTCCGGCGCCCACGCCATCGCCGTGATCGTTTCCCAGGTCGCGGGCAACGCGCCGCCGGCATCGCCGAATTCCGCGGCGTAGGCCTGCGCGGCGCGGGCGAAGCGCGCCTTTCCGGTCAGCGTGTGCCGGCGCGCGCGCAGCGCGTTGGTGGCGCCGAGCGTGCGCAACTCGCGCACCAGCGCGGCGAGGTCTTCGTGGCGAGAAACAGTCGCGTCGCGGTCGAGCACCGGGTCGCGGAAGCCGGCGTGCATCAGCGCGTCGCCGAACTGCGCGATCGAGGCGAACGGGCTGACGTGCGGCGCATCGTCGCCGGCGGCGAACGCGGCGCGCAGTTCATGCAGCGTGTCCGGGCCGAAGGTCGAGACCATGAGCAGGCCGCCCGGGCGCATCACCCGGCGGAAACCGGCGAACACCGCCGGCAGGTCCTCGATCCACTGCAGGCAGAGGTTGGAGAACAGCACGTCGACGCTGCCGTCGGCGAGCGGCAGCGCGCGCGCGTCGGCGCAGAGCCGGTCGATGCCCTTGCGCAGAGGGTTCCAGCGCTCGCGGCGGCGCGCTTCGCGCAGCATCGGCAGGGCGAGGTCGATCGCCAGCACGCGCGCCTTCGGCCAGCGTCCGCGCATCGCCGCGGCGCCGCGGCCGGGACCGCTGCCGAGGTCGACCGCGCAGGCCGGCGAGCGCTCCTCGCCATGTTTCGCGGGCCAGAAGTCGAGCGATTCGAGCAGGCGCGCCTCGACCTCGCGCTGCAGCGCGGCGGCCTCGTCGTAGCCCGCGGCGGCGCGCGAGAACGCGCGCTGCACCTGGCGCGCGTCGAACGTGTCGCGGCCGTCGCCCGAAGGATTCATGCGCCTGCCGCCTCCAGGAAACCGCGCAGGCGCGCGGCGACCTCGTCGGCGTGGGTCAGGAACGGCGCGTGGCCGGCGTGCTCGATCACGTGCGCGCCGTCCACGCCCGGCGTCGCGCCGGCATCGCGCGCCGCGCCCGCCAGCGCGGCGGCGTCGCGCATCGCGCGCGGATCCACGAGCCGGTCGCGGCGCCCCGCCAGCCACAGGCTCGGCGCCGCGAGGCCCGGCAATTCGTCGCGCAGGTCGGCGGTCTCGAGCAGCTCCAGGCCGTCGGCGAGCACGCTCGCCGCCGGTTCGCCGCGCGCGAACAGGTCGTCGCGCAGCGCCCGGATCTCGTCCTTCGCGTGGTCGGAGCCGAAGGCCTCGAGCGCAACGAAGCGGTCGAGCGTAGCCCGGTAGTCTTCGCGCAGCCCCGCGGCGAAGTCGCGGAAGATCTCCGCGGACACGCCGTACTTCCAGTCGGCCCCGCGCACGAAGCGCGGCGTCGCGCACAGCATCGCCAGCGCGGGCACCGCCTCCGGGCGCGTCGCCGCCGCGTGCAGCGCCAGCAGGCCGCCGAGCGACCAGCCGCACCACGGTGCCCGCGGCACCGCCGCGGCGACCGCGGCGACACAGGGTTCGAGCTGCAAGGGCACGCCGCAACCGCGGCTGTGGCCGTGGCCGGGCAGGTCGACGACGTACAGCGTGCGCGCATCGCGCAGGCGTTCGACCAGCGGCGCGAACACGCCGCCGTGCATCGCCCAGCCGTGCAGCAGCACCAGCGGCGGCCCCTTGCCCACCACCTCCACATGTAGAGCCGGCCCATGGTCGGCTGGAGCGCGCGTCGTCATGCGCCGCGATCCGTCCGCAGCACGCGCGGATCCGCCGCCACAGCGCCCGCGCCCGGCCGCGCCACGACCCAGGCGAAACCGCCGATCCCCAGCACCACCAGCGCGCCGCCCCACAGCGCGAGACCTCGCGGCCAGGCTTCATGCAGGAACGCGACGCCGAGCAGCGTCGTGATCAGCAATTCGGCCGCCTGCATCGCTTCCGTCGCGCCGAGCGCCGCGGGATTGTCGCGGACCATGCCGGTGGCCTGGAAGAACAGGATCGTCGCGACCACGCCGGCGCTCAGCGCCACGCCGCCGGCGAGCAGCACCTGCGGCCAGGGCGGCGCGCCGGCCTGGTGCCACGCGAACACGGCGACGCACAGCCACAACGGCTGGCTGGCGAGCGTCATCCCGAACACGCGCTGGGTGGCGTTGAGCGTTTCGCCGGTGCGCTCCAGGTGCAGCAGCAGCAACCGGTTGCCGATCGGGTACAGCGTGGCCGCGGCCAGCACGCACAGCAGCAGGATCCAGCCGGAGCGGCCGAGGCCGCCGTTCGCGTACCCGAACTGCATCAGCAGCACGCCCGCGAGCACGACCAGGCCGACGCCCAGCGCGGCGCGCGGCACGCGCCGGCGCGCGTCGCGGTACAGGAACGGCGCGCAGAGCATGCCGGCGACCACGGTGAACTGGAATCCGCCGGCCACGAGCCAGGACGGGCCGCGATCGGCCGCGTAGGACAGCATCAGGTAGAACAGCACGAAGCCGATCGCGCCGCATCGGAGCCACGCCCAGGGATGCGCCCGGATCGCGCGCAACGCGGGCGCGGCGCCGCCCTGCCATGGCATCAGCGCCAGCAGCATCGGCAGCGTGATCAGGTAGCGCAGCGACGCCGTCCACGCCCAATGGCCGCCATCGCTCGCGATCGCGCGATTGAGCAGGTAGGTCTGGGTGAAGAACAGCGCGGACAGCAGGGACAGCGCGAGCGCCGCGAGGGCGCGGCGCCGGCCGTGCTCGGGCGGGTTCATGCCGGCGCCGCGGCGGCGCGGGCGCGTGCCTGGTCGCGGGCGTCGTCGAGCGCCTGCAGCAGCGCGTCGATCTGCAACCGGTCGTGGCCCGTGCCGATGGTGATGCGCAGGCGCGCGGTGCCTTCCGGCACCGTCGGCGGGCGGATCGCGGCGACCCAGAAGCCGCGCGTTTCGAGCGCCTGCGCCATCGCGACGGCGGCGCGGTCGTCGCCGACCAGCAGCGGCTGGATCGGCGTGTCCGAGGGCAGCAGCGGCAGGCCGCGACGCTGCGCGCCGGCGCGGAAATGCGCGATCGATTCCTGCAGCTTGTCGCGGCGCCATTGCTCGCGCCGCGCGAGCTTCACCGCCGCCAGCGTCGCCGACGCCTGCGCCGCCGGCATCGCCGTGGTGTAGATGTACGGTCGCGCGGTCTCGGCGACGTGCCGCACCATCGCGGCGTCGCCGCACACGGCGGCGCCATGGCTGCCGAGCGCCTTGCCGAACGTGGCCAGGTGCAACGGCACCTCGTCGACGCCCAGGCGCGCGGCTGCGACGGTCCCGCGCCCGTCGGGGCCGAGCACGCCGATGCCGTGCGCGTCGTCGACGTACAGCAGCGCGTTCTGCGCGCGCGCGACGAGCGCGAGCTGGCGCAGCGGCGCGACGTCGCCGTCCATGCTGAAGACGCCGTCGGTGGCGATCATCGCCGCGCCTTCCGGATGCGCGCGCAGCTGGCGGATCGCGCCTTCGGCGTCGCCGTGCGGATAGCGCCGCAGCCGGCAGCCCGCCAGGCGCGCCGCGTCGATCAGGCTGGCGTGGTTGAGCTTGTCCTGGACGCAGACGTCGCCGTCGCCGAGCAGCGACTGCACGACCGCGAGGTTGGCCGCGTAGCCGCTGCCGAACACCAGCGCCGCGGGCACCTCGAGCCAGTCGGCGAGCTCGCGCTCCAGCGCCTCGTGCGCGGCGTGGTGGCCGCTGACCAGGTGCGAGGCGACGCCGCCCGCGCCGTGCCGCGCGGCGCTGTCCTGCAGCGCGTCGACCACGGCGAAGTGCTGGGCCATGCCCAGGTAGTCGTTGCCGCAGAAATCCAGCAGCCAGCGGCCGTCGACTTCGGCGCCGACGCCGTCGCGGCGCGTCACCGCGCGACGCACGCGGCGCCGGCCGTGGGCCTCGCGGTCCAGGCGCTGGGCGTCGATGCGGTCCTGCAGGCGGATTCGGCTGGTCATGGCGGTGCGGCGGTGCGGCGTTCGGGCGGCGGGCGGTCAGGCGACCGCGACCGCGGCGCCTGCGGAAATGGTCGCATGGACCGTGCCGGCGTGGTCGTGGCCGTCCGCGTCGACCTCGACCGGCATCGGCACCAGGCCCAGGCGCGCGAACAGCGCCATGTCGCGCCCGGTGTCCGGGTTGCCGGTCGTCAGCAGCTTCTCGCCGTAGAAGATAGAGTTCGCGCCGGCGGCGAAGCACAGCGCCTGCAGCTCATCGCTCATCGATTCGCGGCCGGCGGACAGTCGCACCATCGACTTCGGCATCAGGATGCGCGCCACCGCGATCGTGCGCACGAATTCGAACGGATCGAGTTCCTTCGACGTGTGGCGGTCGCCGAGCGGCGTGCCCGCGACTTCGACCAGCCGGTTGATCGGCACCGAATCCGGATGCGCCGGCAGCGTCGCCAGCGCCTGCAGCAGGCCCGCGCGCTGCTCGCGCGACTCGCCCATGCCGACGATGCCGCCGCAGCAGGTCTTCATGCCCGCGTCGCGCACGTGCGACAGCGTGTCCAGGCGGTCCTGGAACTCGCGCGTATGGACGATCTCGCCGTAGAAGTCCGGCGCGGTGTCGATGTTGTGGTTGTAATAGTCCAAGCCCGCGGCCTTGAGCGCGGTCGCCTGCTCGCCGCTGAGCATGCCCAGCGTCGCGCAGGTCTCGAGCCCGAGCGCCTTCACGCCCGCGATCATCTCCGCGACCTTCGGGATGTCGCGATCCTTGGGCGAGCGCCATGCGGCGCCCATGCAGAAGCGCGAAGCGCCGGCGGCCTTCGCCTGCCGCGCCTTCTCCAGCACCGCCTCGGTCGACATCAGCTTCTGCGCCTCGACCCCGGTGTGGTAGCGCTGCGCCTGCGGGCAGTACGCGCAGTCCTCCGGGCAGCCGCCGGTCTTGACCGACAGCAGCGTGCTGACCTGGACCTGCGCCGGGTCGAAGTGCTGGCGATGGACCGTGCCGGCCCGGTACAGCAGCTCGGTGAAGGGCAGCGCGAACAGCGCCAGCACCTCCTCGCGGCGCCAGTCGTGGCGGACCGGGGCGGTCGCCTGCACGGCGGGGCTTTGGCTGACGGAAGGCA
>DASTWT010000199.1:0-2453 GCA_035765815.1 Luteimonas sp.
TTGGGTTTTGTGCCCTTACCTTGCGCCAACTTTTTTGCCCGCCGCCTCGTGAGCGGGCACCGGCGCCAGACCGCAATCCCGCGGTCCCTTGCGCCCGGGCACAAGGTCGGCCGCAGAGCCACCGCCCTCCCCAGTACGCCATGCCGTCCTTCGCCGCTGATCCCGCCTGCACATGAACGGGCACAGCATCGCGGGCCGGCGCAACGGAGCAAGGAGTCCCCCGATGAAGCTGGCCTGGATCCTCTGGCTCGCGAGCGTCCTCCCGCCGCCCGCAGCCGACTCGCTGTGCCTGAGCACCACCGTGTACCTGGAAGCCCGCGACCAGTCGGTCCGGGGCCAGCAGGCGGTGGCCGAAGTGGTGATGCGCCGCCGCGACAGCGGCCTGTGGGGCCCGGACCTGTGCTCGGTCGTGACCGCGCGCAAGCAGTTCGCGCCCTCGCTGGTCTCGCCGCGCACGCAGCTGTCCAACGCCGACGCCTGGGCGGAAGCGGTGACCGTGGCGCTCGAATCCGAGCGCAACTGGGCGCTCCCGCCGGGCGAGCGCAAGGAGATCGTGCCGGGCGCGAGCCATTTCGCCGCCACCGCGATCGCGGCGCCGAGCTGGACCACCGCCTACCAGGTCGCGACGATCGGCGACCACACCTTCTTCAAGGTGCAGTCGCTCAAGCCGCGCAAGTCCTGACCGGTGCCGCCGCGCGGCGCCACGCCGGTGCCGCGCACGCAACACTGCATTCCACCGGCGTCGTTGCCGGGCCTTCGCGGCCCGCCGCATAGTCTCCGGATTCCAGCGATGGAGTCCGCGATGAAGCTCTACTACTCCCCCGGCGCCTGTTCCCTGGCCGACCACATCGTGCTCGAGTGGATCGGCAAGCCGTACGAAGCCGTGCGCGTCTCGCGCGAGGAGCGCAAGGCGCCGGCGTACCTGGCGATCAACCCCGCCGGGGCGGTGCCCGCGCTCGAGGACGACGGCTGGGTGCTGACCCAGAACGCGGCCATCCTCAACTACCTCGCGGACGCGCATCCGGCGGCCGGGCTCGGCGGCGACGGTACGCCGCGCGGGCGCGCCGAGGTCAACAAGTGGCTCGCGATCTCCAATTCCGACATCCACCCCGCCTTCCATCCGCTGTTCGGCGCCAACGCGTGGCTCGGCGACGCGGCGCTGGTGGAGAAGGGCAAGGACGTCGCGCGCGCGAAGCTGCGCGGGCTGTTCGCGCGCATGGACGCGCAACTGGAAGGGCGCGACTGGCTCGCGGGCGCGCGTTCGATCGCCGACCCGTACCTCTACGTCGTGCTGCGCTGGGCGAAGGCGCAGGACGTGGACCTGTCGGGCTTCGGCAACCTCGAACGCTTCTTCAACGCCATGCAGGCCGATCCCGGCGTGCGCCGCGCGCTGGAACAGGAAGGCCTGGCCTGACGTCAGGGACGGCGCTCGAGCGCGGCGAGGTCCTTCGCCTTCGGCATCAGATCCTGCTTGGTGACGCCGAACCACAGCAGCAGCGGGCAGGCCACGAAGATCGACGACAGGGTGCCGATGATGATGCCCATCATCTGCGACTCCGCCATGCCCTGCAGCGAACCGCCGCCGTAGATGTACAGCGCGACCACGGTCAGGAACGCCACGAACGAGGTGATCACGGTACGCGACAGGGTCTGGTTGACCGACGCGTTGAGGATCTCGCGCGGCGTGGCGCGCATGCCGCGGAAGTTCTCGCGGACGCGGTCGAACACCACGATGGTGTCGTTGATCGAGTAGCCCATCACCGACATCACGCCCGCCAGCACCGTCAGGTCGAACTCGTGGCCGCTGAAGGCGAACCAGCCCGCGACCACGACCACGTCGTGCAGGGTTGCGATGATCGCGGCGACCGCGAACTTCCACTCGAAGCGGAACGAGATGTAGGCCAGGAAGCCGAACACCACGAACAGCATCGCGTAGACGCCGTTCTGGGCGAGTTCCTTGCCGACCTGCGGGCTGATTTCCGCGCTGCTGCGCTTCTCGGCCGCGTTGCCCGGCAGCGAGGCCGCCTTCGCCACCGCGTCGCCGATGCTTTCGGTGTTGGCGCCCGAGGCGCCCTCCTGCTTCGGCGCCTGCAGGCGGACCAGCAGGTCGGTGCCCGCGCCGAAGGTCTGGACCACGGCGCTGTCGAAGCCGGCCTTCTCCAGGCCCGCGCGGACGTCGTCGACGTCCGGCGCCTTGTCGTAGCGCAGCTCGACGCCGACGCCGCCGGTGAAGTCGAGCGCGAAGTTGAAGCCCTTGGTCGCCATCGCGCCGATCGCGACCACGAGCAGCAGCACCGACAGGGTCGCCGACGCCCAGCGCAGGCGCATGAAGTCGACGTTGGGGCTGTGCGGGAAGAGGTTGAATTGCATGGCCGTCGTCTTCCGTCAGATGGCGATGGACTTCAGCTTGCGCCGGCGTCCGTAGATGAGCGTGGCGATGCCGCGCGAGACCG
>DASTWT010000200.1:0-3062 GCA_035765815.1 Luteimonas sp.
GGCTTCCTGGACCGGGAACGCCTCGCCAACGGTCCCCTCCTCGACGAACTGACCGGCGCCGGCTTCAGCCCCGCCGAGGTCCACAAGGCCTTCGACTGGCTCGGCGCGCTCGCCGAAGACCGCCCCGCGCCCTCGCCTGCCCGCGCCGATGGCCCGACCCGGGTCTACTTCGGGCCCGAACTCGACAAGCTCGACGTCGAGACCCGCGGCTTCCTGCTGTTCCTCGAGCAGCACGGCGTGCTCGACGCGCACCAGCGCGAGCTGGTGCTGGACCGCGCCATGGCGCTCGACCAGGAGGAGCTGGACCTGGAGGACCTGAAATGGGTCGTCCTGATGGTGCTGTTCAACCAGCCGGGCTCCGAGGCGGCCTACGCCTGGATGGAGACCCAGATGTTCCTGGACGAACCCGAGCCGGTCCACTAGGCCGGAAACCGGCCGCTGGCGCGGCCTGGAAAGGGGAAAGCCGGCCGCTGCGCGGCCTGGCAGGAGGGCGCCGGCCCTCATTTCCCGTTTTTGCCCCTTGACCCTTTCCCCTTCTCCCTTTACCTATTTAAAAGGAATGCGCCCGGGACCCTTGGCCCCGGGCGTTGCCTTCTCACGTGCTCACCGGGACCGGTGCCTTCACGGCGCCGCCCCGACCCGCCCCGGACCCTCCGCCCCATGGCCAAGAACCTCCTCATCGTCGAGTCGCCCGCCAAGGCCAAGACGATCAACAAGTACCTCGGCAAGGACTTCACGGTCCTGGCCTCGTACGGC
Organism: Luteimonas sp.; assembly: GCA_035765815.1. Lineage (GTDB taxonomy): Bacteria > Pseudomonadota > Gammaproteobacteria > Xanthomonadales > Xanthomonadaceae > Cognatiluteimonas. The sequence goes on from DASTWT010000200.1 coordinate 757, forward strand.
CATGTCCGCGACCTCGTGCCGAAGGAGGGGGCCGTCGATCCCGACCGCGGGTTCGCGATGCGCTACGACCTGATCGAGAAGAACGAGAAGCACGTCGAGGCGATCGCCAAGGCGGCGCGCTCGGCCGACTCGCTCTTCCTCGCGACCGACCCGGACCGCGAAGGCGAGGCGATCAGCTGGCACATCGCCGAAATCCTGCGCGAGCGCGGCCTGCTCGAGGACAAGGCACTGCACCGCGTCGTGTTCACCGAGATCACGCCGCGCGCGATCCGCGAGGCGATGGAGCACCCGCGATCGATCGCCGGCGACCTCGTCGACGCGCAGCAGGCGCGGCGCGCGCTCGACTACCTGGTCGGCTTCAACCTCTCGCCGGTGCTGTGGCGCAAGGTGCAGCGCGGACTGTCCGCCGGCCGCGTGCAGTCGCCCGCGCTGCGCATGATCGTCGAGCGCGAGGAGGAGATCGAGGCGTTCAAGGCGCGCGAGTACTGGACGATCGAGGCCGAGTGCGCGCATCCGGCGCAGCCGTTCACCGCGAAGCTGGCGAAGCTCGACGGCAGGAAGGTGGATCAGTTCACCGTCACCGACGGCGAAAGCGCCGAGGGCGCGCGCGAGCGCATTGCCAAGGCCGCCGGCGGCGCGCTGCACGTCACCGACGTCGCCAGCAAGGAACGCAAGCGCCGGCCGTCGCCGCCGTTCACCACCTCGACGCTGCAGCAGGAGGCCTCGCGCAAGCTCGGCTTCACCACCAAGCGCACGATGCAGGTCGCGCAGAAGCTGTACGAGGGCGTGGCCATCGGCGACGAGGGCACCGTCGGCCTGATCAGCTACATGCGTACCGACTCGGTGCACCTGTCGGCCGAGGCGCTGTCGGAGATCCGCGACGTCGTCGCGCGCGACTTCGGCACGGCGTCCCTGCCCGACAAGCCCAATTTCTACACGACCAAGTCGAAGAACGCGCAGGAAGCGCACGAGGCGGTGCGCCCGACCTCCGCGCTGCGCACGCCGGCGCAGGTGGCGCGCTACCTGACCGACGACGAGCGCCGCCTGTACGAGCTGGTGTGGAAGCGCGCGGTCGCCTCGCAGATGATCCCGGCCACGCTCAACACCGTGTCCGTGGACCTGGCCGCCGGCAGCGAGCCCAGCTTCCGCGCCAGCGGCACCACCGTCGTCGTGGCCGGCTTCCTCGCCGTGTACGAGGAAGGCAAGGACACGAAGGGCAAGGAGGACGAGGACGAGGGCCGCAAGCTGCCGGCGATGAAGCCGGGCGACCGCGTGCCGCTGGATCGCATCCACGCCGACCAGCACTTCACCCAGCCGCCGCCGCGCTTCACCGAAGCGGCGCTGGTCAAGGCGCTCGAGGAATACGGGATCGGCCGCCCGTCGACCTACGCGTCGATCATCCAGACGCTGCTGTTCCGCAAGTACGTGGAGATGGAGAGCCGCAGCTTCCGCCCGACCGACGTCGGGCGCGCGGTCTCGAAGTTCCTGAGCGCGCATTTCACCCGCTACGTGGACTACGACTTCACCGCCAGGCTCGAGGACGAGCTCGACGCGGTGTCGCGCGGCGAGGAGGAGTGGGTTCCGCTGATGGAGAAGTTCTGGGGCCCGTTCAAGGAACTGGTCGCCGACAAGACCGAAAGCGTGGACCGCAGCGAAGCCACCGGCGCGCGCGAGCTCGGCACCGACCCGAAGAGCGGCAAGCCGGTGAGCGTGCGCCTGGGCCGCTACGGGCCGTACGCCCAGATCGGCACCGCCGACGACGAGGACAAGCCGACGTTCGCATCGCTGCGCCCCGGCCAGAGCATGCACACGATCTCGCTGGAGGAGGCGCTGGAGCTGTTCCGCCTGCCGCGCAAGCTCGGCGAATCCGGTGGCGAGGAAGTCAGCGTCGGCATCGGCCGCTTCGGCCCGTTCGCCAAGCGCGGCAGCGTCTACGCCTCGCTGAAGAAGGAAGACGACCCCTACACCATCGACCTGGCGCGCGCCGTGTTCCTGGTCGAGGAGAAAGAGGAGATCGCGCGCAACCGCATCATCAAGGAATTCGACGGCAGCGACATCCAGGTACTCAACGGCCGCTACGGCCCGTACATCAGCGACGGCAAGCTCAACGGCCGCATCCCGAAGGATCGCGAGCCGGCGTCGCTGACGCTGGAGGAAGTCGTCCGGCTGATGGAGGAGACCGGCAAGCCGATGCGCGGCCGCTTCGGGCGCAAGGCCGCGGCGAAGGCGCCGGCGAAGAAGGCGACGGCGAAGAAGGCCGCTTCGGCCGCGGGCGGGAAGAAACCCGCCGCGAAGAAGGCGACGGC
>DASTWT010000201.1:0-2347 GCA_035765815.1 Luteimonas sp.
GCCGCGCCGAAGTCGCGCTTGCCGCCGCGCTTGCCGAGCAGCTTCGCCGGCCCGAGCACGATCGCGTGCGACAGCGCCTTGCACATGTCGTAGACCGTGAGCGCGGCGACGGTCGCGCCGGTGAGCGCCTCCATCTCCACGCCGGTGCGATGCGTGGTCTTCACCGCGCACTCGATGCGCAGCTCGCGCTCGCCCTGCCAGCCGATGTCGAAGCGGCAGCCTTCCAGCGGCAACGGATGGCAGAACGGGATCAGTTCGTGCGTGCGCTTGGCCGCCATCGTGCCGGCGACGATCGCGGTCTCGGCGATGCCGCCCTTGGCCGTGCGCATGCCGCTGGCGCGCAATTGCGCCGCCACGGCCGCGGGGAAGCGCACGCGGCATTCGGCGGCCGCTTCGCGCGCGGTCGCGGGCTTGGCCGACACGTCCACCATCGCCGGCAGGCCGCGCGCATCGAGGTGCGTCAGCGCGCGGGCACCGCCCTTCTTCGCCTTCGTGGCCATCAGCCCCCCACCAGGTACATTTCCACGCGCTTGCGCGCCGGCGATCCGGCGGCGCCGCGCAATTCGCTGTAGCGGTCGCCCCGTCCGCGCCACACCGACGCCACCCGCGCGGCCAGCGCCTCCTCGCCGTCCGCGAGCGCGGCGCGCAGGTCGTGGCCTTCGCCGGCGAACAGGCAGGTGTACAGGCGTCCGTCGGCGGACACGCGGGCGCGATGGCAGTCGCCGCAGAACGGCGCGCTGACCGAGCTCACGAAGCCGATTTCCCCGCCGCCGTCGGCGAAGGCGTAGCGCGAGGCGACCTCGCCGCGGTAGTCGGGCGCCAGGGCCTGCAGCGGCCAGCGCGCGTGCACGCGGTCGCGGAGCTCGGCCGACGGCACCACGCGCGCGCGGTCCCAGCCGTTGCAGGTGCCGACGTCCATGTATTCGATGTAGCGCACGACGTGGCCGTGCGTGCGCGCGAATCCGGCCAGCGGCAGCACTTCGCCGTCGTTGGCGCCGCGCTGCACGACGCAGTTCAGCTTGATCGGGCCGAAGCCGGCGCGCTGCGCGGCCTCGAGCCCGGCGAGCACGTCCGCGACGTCCCCGCGACCGCCCGAGAGCGCGCGGAACAGCGCCGGATCCAGCGCATCCAGGCTCACGGTCAGCCGGCCGAGCCCGGCCTCGCGCAAGGCCCGCGCCTGCGCGGCGAGCAGCGAGCCGTTGGTGGTCAGCGCGAGGTCCTCGATGCCCGGGATGGCCGCGAGCCGCGCCACCAGTTCCGGCAACCGCTTGCGCAGCAGCGGCTCGCCGCCGGTGAGGCGCAGCTTGCGCACGCCCGCGCGCGCGAAGCCGCGGACCAGGCGCTCGATCTCCTCGAACGACAGCCGCGTGGCGCTGTCCATGCCGTGGTCGTCGCCGATGCGGTCTGCGGGCATGCAGTAGGGACAGCGGAAGTTGCACGCGTCGATCACCGACAGCCGCAGGTCGCGCAGCGGCCGGCCGAGGCGGTCCGCGGGCGCCGAGGCCGCGGCTTCGGGTTGCACGATCGCCGCCATGCTCAGGTGCCCTGGCGCCAGACGGCGTCGTAGGCGCGGCGCAGGCGCGCGAAATCGCGCAGGACCGCGGCTTCGTCGCGCGCGCCGCGCAGCTTCAGCAGCGAACGCCGCAGGCGCGCAAGGTTGGATTCGCGCCATCCGGTCGCCGGGATGCGCAGCGAGGACTTGTCGAAATCGATCAGCCAGCCCTTGCCGAAAGGATCGAACAGCAGGTTGTCCGCGTTGAGGTCGGCGTGGTCGAGGCCCGCGCGATGGAAGCGCGCCAGCAACCGGCCGGCCGATTCCCAGGGCGCGCCTTCGCCGGATTGCGAGGCCAGCGCGGCGAACGAGGTCACGCCCGGCAGCCGCTCGACCAGGATCGCGGCGCGATACGACAGGCCCGCGCGCCAGTAGCACGCGGCGATCGGCCGCGGCACGGGCAGCCCGAGCGTGTGCAGCGCGCGGGCCAGGCGGAACTCGGCGAAGCTGCGGGTCCGGTCCGCGCCGTGCCAGGAATAGGCGTCGCGGCTGAAGCGCGCGGCGAGGCCGCCGCGCAGGTAGTGCCGCAGCACGCCGGCGCCGAACGGGCCATCCACGAACCAGGCCGCGCCGCGGCCGCCCGCGGCCACCGGCTCGGCCCGCGGGCCCCACCATTCCGGGTCGAACCATTCCGCCGCGGCTTGATGCACGAGTCGTGCGTCGAACAGAATCGCGCCATAGCCCGTCGTCCCCGCCGCGCGGCCGGCGCGCCGGACTTCGAACGGCGTCAGTTGCTCGCTGGCGTCGAAGGCGACCATCCCCCGAGTCTAACAAGGCATGCACGCAGGTTCCCCT
>DASTWT010000202.1:0-7429 GCA_035765815.1 Luteimonas sp.
ACCGCCAGCGGGCGGATGACCTTCGTCATCGACCTGAGCGACATCGAGCAGCTCGAGCAGCGCCTCAACCTGTTCCTCGCGGCCATGGTGGTGCTGGGCACCGTGTTCGCCGGATGGCTCGGCTGGCTGCTGGCGGGGCGCGCGGTCGCGCCGGTCGGCCGGCTCGCGGCGTCGGTGGACGCGCTGGGCACGCGGCCGCAGCCGACGGCGCTGCGCGACGCCACCAGCAGCGACGAACTCGGTCGCCTCGCCGGCGCGATCGATGCGTACCAGGCGCGCCTGGTCGAGGCCGACGCCCACGAGCAGGCCTTCTTCGCCGACGCCAGCCACGAGCTGCGCACCCCGGTCGCGGTGGTGCGCGGCGCGCTGGAGGTCCTGCTCGACGAACCGCACCCGCCCGCGCTCGAGGGTCGCCTGCGCCGCGTCGAGCGCGGCATCGGCGAGCTGTCCGACCTGCTGGAGGCGATGCTGGACGTCGCGCGGCGGCGTCCGCCGCAGCTCGAGGACGTGGACGCGGCCTCGTTCCTGCGCACCGCCGGCAACGTCGCGCTCGCGCACTCGCCCGGCGTCGCACTGGAGGTACAGGCCGCAGGCGACCTGCGGGTCGCGCCGGGCGAAGCGCGGCTGCTGTTGCGTGGGCTGATGCGCCGGCTGCTGCCGGCGGGCGCCGCGGGCGCACTGTCGCTGCGGCTGGAAGGCCCCGTCCTGTCGATCGCCTTCGCATCCGTCGACGCGTCAGATGCGGGCGCGGCCGACGCGCTGGCGGAAGTGGCGGGCGCCGCCGGCATCGCCGCACGCAGCGACACCGGCCACGTGCCGGTACTGCTGCACCGCCTCGCGCAGCGGCTCGGTTGGCGGCTCGAATTCCCGTCCGCGCATCGGGCGCGGATCGTGCTTCAGCCCGCTTCCCAGACCATGTGGACGTCGGCGCGCGCGTAGTGCGAGCCCGGCCGCGGCGCCGGATGGTGGACGAAGCCGGCGGTCTCGTACATGCGCAGCGCAGGCACCAGCACGCTGCTCGACTCCAGGTACAGCTCGCGGCCGCCGAAGCCGCGGTAGGCATCGATCGCCGCCTCGAGCAGGGCGCGGCCAATGCCGGCGCCGCGCAACTCCGGTTCCACCGCCATCTTCGTCAGCTCGTAGACGCCGTCGCCCGCGTTGCGCAGGGCGACCGTGCCGACCGCCTGCGTGCCGCCGTCCGCGGCGTCGCGCAACGCGAACAGGACGCGGCCGCCGTCCGCGAGGATGTACCGCTCCGGGTCGCCGAGCACTTCCTCGTCGAACGGCTCGACCACGAACCAGCGGCGCAGCCATTCGAGGTTGAGGCGCGCGAAATCGGCGCGCCAGCGCGGATCGAAGCCGACGATCCGGATCGTGCCACCGGTGTCCGCCATGGCTGCGGGCCTCATCGCGACAGGTGGGCGAGCGCGGCGGTCGCGGCGTCGCGGTCGCCGTCGTCGAACGGCACGACTTCGAGCCCGAGCACGGTGCCGGCGTCCAGGCAGCGCGCGTTGACGTCGATGCCGTCCGGATGGCTGCGCGGCACGTAGAACGCCTTGATCCCGCAGTGCCGGCAGAACCGGTGGCGGGCGGTGCCGGTGCCGAACCTGTACTCGGCGAGCGCGGCGTCGCCCGACAGCAGCCGGAATGCGCGCATCGGCACGATCAGGTGCAGGAAGCCGGTCCTGCGGCAGATGGAACAGTTGCAATCCAGCACCTGCAGCCGCGCCGGCGCGTCGACTTCGAAGCGGACCCTGCCGCAATGGCAGCCGCCGCGATGCACGACCGACGAAGCGCCGGCCGACGGATCCGCCGTCGCCGCGGCGATGCTCACCTGTTCCGCCCGGGCGCGTGCTCGCGGCCCTTGCCGCGGGACTTGCCGTTCGACTTGCCGTTCGGCATGCCCTTGCCCGCCGAGGCGGGCGGCAGCGCCCGGCCCCAGCGGCCGTAGGCGCCGGCGAAGCCGTCCTTCAGCTGGTGGAACTGCGCCGAGCCGGGCTTCACCCCGAGCCGCTGCGCGAGCGCGCCCCAGCCTTCACCGGGGTGCGATTGCCGTTCGTCCGCCACGTAGCGGCACGAACGCCCGATCGCCTGCGCGAGCGCGCAGGAGAAATACACGTCGCCCGGCGTCCAGCCCGGCAGCGCCAGCAGGGCCGCGACGACGTCGCGCGGCGCGGCGTGGTAGCGCGCGAGCTCGTCGGCGAAGGCGTCGGGATAGCGGCGGCCGTAGGCGTTGACGTCGGCCAGCGTCGCGTCGATCCACGGGTCGCCGGTGGCCGGCGACCAGGCGGCTTCGGGCACGGGGGGAGCAGGCGGCGCGGGCGGCTGCTGCGCGGCGGCGCCCCCGGCGGCGAGCAGCAGGGCCAGGATCCAGTTCGCGTGGCGCATCGGGCGATCCTCCGGGGAAACATCGCAAGCATAGAACGGAGCGCGGGCCGAAGCGCGCACGGACGGCACGGCGGCGCGCGCGCCGACCCGGTTTCCGTGCACGCGTCCGTGACGCAGGCCCGCGTAACGTCGCCGGCCATGGCCACCCTGCATCCGCACCTGCTGAACGCCTCCAACGCCCGCGACGACGCGCGCATCCGGCGCTGGTGCGTGCTCGCGATCGCCGCGGCGATCCTGCTGGCCGCCTATGCCGGCGGCGTGGCCTGGGTCACGCGCCACGTGGAAGCGGGCGTGGATCGCAGCCTGCAGCCGATCTCCGGCATCGTCCGCGACCATCCGGGCGGCTGATCCGCGGCGCGGCGGCGCTCAGCGCCGTTCGATCACGAACTTCCCGAACCCGATCCCGATGTCGAACCCCTGGCCGGTGCCGGCCAGCGCGAGCGAGATGTCGCCCTTGGTCATCGCAGTCGCCTTGCTCGACTTGCCGGCGCCGGCGTGCGCCTCGGCCGACACGTAGGTGCCGAGCACCTCGCCGATGCGGTCGACGCCGGAGAACTTGCCCGTGCCGTTTTCGATCTTCGACTTGCCGAACGTCAGGCCGCCGCCCTTCGCGCTGATCTTGACCGCGAGGCTGCGGCCGTCGTCGCAGGTGACGGTGCCGGTGCCCGACGCGGTCTTGTAGAACACCGACCAACCGGCGAGGTCGTAGTGCAGCGTGCATTCGAGGTGGCGCGCCTGCGCCGGCGACGCGGCGAGCGCGGCGGCGGCGAGGAGGCAGGACAGCGGCAGTCGTGCGTTCACGGGAGCTCCGGTCGGGGACGGGGAATCAGGTGCGTGCCGCGGGCTGCGCCGCGGCGCTGGCGAGCGAGGCGACGGCCGCGGGCAAGTCGGCGGGCGCCGCCGCTTCGCGCAAGCGCGCCGCGGCGCCTTCGGGCAGCGCGGCGTGCGTTTCGTGCACCCAGGTCACGTGGTAGGGCATGTGCACGCCCCAGCCGCCGAGCGCGAGCACGGGCGCGATGTCGGAACGCAGCGAATTGCCCACCATCGCGAACTGGCGCGGCGCGAGCCCGAATTCGCCGAGCACGCGCGCATAGGTCCCCGCATCCTTCTCGCTGACGATCTCGATGCGGTGGAACAGGTCGGCGAGGCCCGATTCGCGGACCTTCGCCTCCTGGTGGAACAGGTCGCCCTTGGTGATCAGCACCACTTCGTGCTCGGCCGCGATGGCGGCGACCGCCTCGCGGATGCCGGGCAGCAGGTCCACGGGGTGGCGCAGGATCGACTTGCCCAGCTCGACGATGCGCTGCAGGTCGCGCGCGGCGATGCGCGCGTCGGTGATCGCGATCGCGGCCTCGAGCATCGACAGGGTCATGCCCTTCGCGCCGTAGCCGAACAGCGCGAGGTTCGCGCTCTCGATCGCGTACAGGCGCTCGTGCAGGTCGTCCAGGTCGACGTAGCCGCCGACGATGCGCTCGAATTCCGCCTGCGCGGCGCGGTAGTAATCCTCGCTGCGCCACAGCGTGTCGTCGCCGTCGAAGCCGACGAGGCGCAGGCCGGCCGACGTGGCGGCGGAAGCGGGAGCGGCATCCATGGCGCCAGTCTACGGACGGGCGCGTGGACGGCAAGCGCAAACGTCGCGGGGATTCGCGGCACCGGAACGCGCAGCGGCGTCGCCCCAGGCGACCGCGCCGACGGCGCCACGCGGGCGCCGCCGGCTCCGGATGCATCAGTTGTCGTCGTCGTTGCTGTCGGGCGTCGGGCTGTCCTGCTGGTTCGCCAGGTAGGCCTTGTACTCGTCGGCGGTCAGCATGCCGTCCTTGTCGGTGTCGGCGCTGTCGAAGGCCTGCGACAGGCTCTCGATCGGCTCGGCTTCGGTCTTGCTCAGGCTGCCGTCGCCGTCGGCGTCGAGCTCGGACCAGGTGACCTTCTTGGGGCCGTCCGTGTCGGTCGGCGTCGCCGGCGTGGCGGGCGTCGCCGGAGTCGCGGGGGTCGCCGGCGTGGCCGGAGTACCCGACTGCGGATCGGCAGGCGTGGCCGGGGTCGCGGGCGTCGCCGGCGTGGCCGGCATGTGCTCCTGGGGTTCCATGTTCTGGTGCTGCATCGCCTGGTCGTTGGCGTGCTCCATGGCGTTGGCGTTGGCGTGCGCGTCCTGCGCGAAGGCGAGGGGCGCGGCGGCCATCGAAGCGGCCGCGAGGGCGAGGGAGAGCAGGTGGCGGTTCATCGGGAACTCCATGTCGTGTTGGTGGCGTCGCGGTCTTCGGCCGCCCGGCCAAACTGGCGCGGCGCGGATGAACGGCGCGTTTCCGCCGACGGGCGCCGCAACATCCCCTTAACCAGCGACGCGCCCGTTTGCGCTAGGGGCCGTGCGCGCGCCACGCCCTGCCTCGCGCGCCGCGCCGCGCGGCGCGCCGGACGCGGCTGAACGCAACACAACCTTCATCTCGCTGACCGCAGCCGCGGGTCGACCCGCAGCGGCGACAGCGCCTGCACCCGCAACGCGGCGAAGCCGGGATGCCCGGGATCGAGCAGCACGTTGACCTCGCCGTCGACCAGCGCGCTGGGCACGCGCAAGGTCAGCGAACGCCCGGAACCGAGCCAGTCCGCGCCCACCTGCTGCACTTCGCCGCGGTACGGCAGCTCGCGCCAGGTCGAGGGCTCGTTGCATTCGGCCAGCGTGGTGCCGGCAGGCAGTTCCGCGGTCGCCAGCAGCAGGCCTTCCGGCACCGGGCCATCGCAATGCGCCAGGTATTCCAGCAGCGCGCCCGCGGCGGACAGCGAGGCGTAGACGCAGGCCTTGCCCGGCGGGCTCCAGCGCCCGCCACCGGTCGCCGGCGCGAACGGATCGGCGGCCTGTGCCGCCTCGATCACGCGATGGATGCGCAAGGGGGCGGTCGACGCCTCCACGACCACGTCGGCCGAGGGCGTCGCGGCCATCGGCGAGGTCATCGCCGGCGGATCGCTCGCGGGGAAGGTGCCCGCGAGCGCCTCGTCGAGGCAGCGCGCGGCCTCTGCGGCTTCGCTGTGTTCTTTCGCCATGGCGGCCTCCTGCGGAAGGATCGGCCGCAGGCTGCCGCAGGCCCGGTCGACCGGCCGTGAGCGCGCGCCGGTCGCGCTGCGCGCCTCAGCTGCGCGAACCGCCGATGTAGTCGGCCTTGCCGAGCGGCACGCCGGCCTGGCGCAGGATGTCGTAGGCCGTGGTCACGTGGAAGAACACGTTCGGCAGCGTGAATTGCAGCAGGTAGGACTGGCCGTCGAAGCGGCGCTCGCCGCCGCCGCGCTGCGGGACGACGATCTCCCGGCCCTCGCTGCCGTCGATGCGCCCGGCGCCGAAGCTTTCGACGTACTCGATCGCGGCGTCGAGGCGCGCGTACAGCTGCGCGAACGTGGTTTCCTCGTCGGCGAACGAACGCGGCTCGTCGCCGGCCAGGCGCGCGGCGCAGCGCGCCGACATGTCGGCGGCGATCTGCACCTGGCGGACGAGCGGCAGCATGTCCGGCACCAGCCGCGTCTGCAGCAGGATGCCGGGCTCGAAGCCGCGGTCGGCGGCGAAGGCCTCGCCCTTCTGCAGGACGTGGCGCAGGTTCTCCAGCGCGCGCACGAGGACCGGAACCGAAGCCTGGTACATGGAAATCGCCATGGGGGAACGCTCCTGGAATGCGCGGGCTGCGCCGGGGCCGCGATTATCGCGCTTCCGCGGACCGCCGGCGGCGTCGCGCCGCGGGCCCGATGGGGCTAGGATCGGGTGCGATTCCCCGGAGGTTCCCGTGGCCGGCTGGCGCGACCTGATCCGCGACGTTCCCGACTTCCCGCGCGCGGGCGTGGTGTTCAAGGACATCACCCCGCTGCTGGCCGACGCCGACGGCTTCGCCGCCGCGGTCGATGCGATGGCGACGCCGTGGCGGGGGATCGCGCTCGACGCGGTGTTCGCGATCGAATCGCGGGGCTTCATCCTCGGCGCCGCGCTGGCGCGCGCGCTCGGGCTCGGCTTCGTGCCGGTGCGCAAGGCCGGCAAGCTGCCTGCGCGCGCGCACGCGCAGGCCTACGACCTCGAGTACGGCAGCGACTGCCTGGAAGTGCACGCCGACGCGGTGCCGCCCGGCGCGCGCGTGCTGCTGGTGGACGACGTGCTCGCCACCGGCGGCACGCTCGCCGCGACGCTGGCGCTGGCGCGCGTGCAGGGCGCCGACGTCGTCGGCGCCGCGGTGCTGATCGAGCTCGGGTTCCTCGACGGCCGTGCGCGCTGGGACGCGGAGATCCCGCTCGAGGCGGCGGTCGTCGTCGGCTGACTAGTGCTTGAGGTTCTTGCGCAGGCGCTCGAGCGCCTGCAGCTGCGCGGTGACCTCGGCCAGGCGCTGCTGCGCCTCGGCGACTTCCATCTGCTCGCCGCGGTGGGCGAGGATGCGCTCGGCCTCGGCCTTCGCCGCCAGCACCGCGGCCTCGTCGATGTCCTGGGCGCGCACCGCGGTGTCCGCGAGCACGGTCACCACCTGCGGCTGCACCTCGAGGATGCCGCCGGAGATCGCGAAGTCGAGCTGCTCGCCGTCGGGCGTGGTCACCACGACCTTGCCCGGGCGCAGCCGGGTGATCAGCGGCGCGTGGCGCGGCGCGATGCCGAGCTCGCCCATCTCGCCGGTGGCGACGACCATGGTCGCCTCGCCGTGGAAGATCTCGGCCTCGGCGCTGACGATGTCGCAACGGATGGTGGCTGCCATGTGTCGTGTCCTCCGGTGAAGAGCGCCGCTTACGCGGCGATCTTCTTCGCCTTCTCGATGGCTTCCTCGATGCCGCCGACCATGTAGAAGGCCTGCTCCGGCAGGTGGTCGCACTCGCCGTCGACGATCATCTTGAAGCCGCGGATGGTTTCCTTCAGCGGCACGTACTTGCCCGGCGAGCCGGTGAACACTTCGGCCACGTGGAACGGCTGCGAGAAGAAGCGCTCGATCTTGCGCGCGCGCGACACGGCCTGCTTGTCCTCTTCCGACAGCTCGTCCATGCCCAGGATCGCGATGATGTCCTTGAGCTCCTTGTACTTCTGCAGCGT
>DASTWT010000203.1:0-4931 GCA_035765815.1 Luteimonas sp.
GCGGCGCTGGTATTCGGCGGTGTCGGCCGTCGCGTTCACCGCCGCGGAGCAGGCGCGTCCGTTCGTCGACGCCGGCGTGTTCGACCCGCGCATGCCGGTCTTCGGCATCCCGGAATCCAGCAGCCGGTTCACGCCCGGCGATCGCGAACGCGCGCGCGCCGAGACCGGAATGCACGGGGACCCCTGCGTGCTGTGGGTCGGCCACCTGGACGCCAACAAGGATCCGCTCACCGTCGTCGACGGCATCGCCCGCGCCGCGCTGCGGTTGCCGGGGTTGCAGCTGTGGTGCGCGTTCGGCAATGCGCCGTTGCTGCCGGAGGTGGAGGCGCTGGTCCGCGCGCATCCACGGCTCGAGGGGCGCGTGCACCTGCTCGGAAGCGTGCCGCACGCACGGATCGAAGCGATGATGCGCGCGGCCGACGTGTTCGTGTCCGGCAGCCGCGCCGAGTCCTGCGGCTACGCGCTGCTGGAGGCGCTCGCCTGCGGGGCGACGCCGGTCGTCACCGACATCCCGTCGTTCCGCGTCCTTACCGGCGGCGACGCCGGTCGCCTGTGGCCGCCCGGCGACGCGGCGCGCCTCGCGGACGCGCTCGCCGATGCCTGGTCGCGGCCCGCGCCGCGCGCAACGATGCGCAGCCATTTCGACGCCCACCTGTCGTTCGCCGCGGTGGGCAGGCGCTGGGCACGGGCGTATGCGCGCACCCGCGAGCTGCACGCGTGCGCCGCCGCCGGCGTTCCACTCGCCGCGCCCCGGAGCGCCGGATGAAGCTCGCGCTGGTCGTGCCCGGCGGCGTGGACCGCAGCGGCGAGGCGCGCGTGATCCCGGCGATCCTCGCCCTGGCCGGGCGGCTGGCGCGACGCCACGAGGTGCATGTGTACGCGCTGCGGCAGGAAGCATCGCCGGGCGAGTGGATGCTCGCCGGCGCGCGCGTCCACAACATCGGCGACGGCGCGACCCGCCTGCGTGCCATCCGCGCGATCCGCGCAGAACACCGGCGCGCGCGCTTCGACGCGATCCACGCGATCTTCTCCGGCGACTGCAGCCTGGTCGCGGTGGCGGCGGCGCGCTCGCTGCGCGTGCCGGGCCTGGTGCACATCGCTGGCGGCGAACTGGTCGCCCTGCCCGACATCGGCTACGGCGGCCGGCGCCGCTGGGCCAGCCGGATGCGCGAAGCGGTGGTGCTGCGCGCCGCGGACGCCGTGACCGCGGCCAGCGCGCCCATCCTCGCCTCGTTGCGCGAGCTGGGAATCGAGGCGCGACGCGTGCCCCTGGGCGTCGACCTCGACGCCTGGCCTGCCGCGCCGCCGCGCCGGCGACCCGACGGGCCGGCCAGTTTGCTGCACGTCGCCAGCCTCAACCGGGTCAAGGACCAGCCGACCCTGCTGCGCGCGCTCGCGATCCTCGCGCAGCGCGGCCACGCGTTCACCGCGGACTTCGTCGGCGTGGACACGCTCGGCGGCGAGATCCAGGGGCTCGCGACCCAGCTCGGGCTCGGGCGCCACGTGCGTTTCCGCGGGTTCATGACCCAGCGCGAACTGCGGCCGCTGTTCGCAGGCGCGGACCTGCTCGTGATGGCGTCGCGCCACGAAGCGGGGCCGCTGGTCGCGCTGGAGGCGGCGGTGGCGGGCGTGCCGACCGTCGGCACCGCCGTCGGCCACCTGCTCGAATGGGCGCCCGGCGCCGCCGCGACCGCGCCGGTCGGCGACGCCACCGCGCTCGCCGACGCGATCGCGCGCGTGCTCGGCGACGAGTCGCTCCGCCTGGCGATGGCCACCGCCGCGCAACGCATCGCGCTCGCCGAGGACGCCGATCGCACGGCGCAGGCCTTCGAAGCGCTCTATCGCGAAGTCGCCTGAAGGCGGTTCCGCGGGCCGCGCCCGCGTCAGCCGCCGTCCTGCGCCCGCCTGCGCGCCACGTACAGCCGGAAGCGCGACGGCTTCCGTTGCCCGCGCAGGGCCGCGACCGCCGGCCGCAACGCCCAGGCCAGCCCGTACCAGGGGCGATGGATCTCCCAGCGGATGCGCAGCGCGTGCTCCATTTCCTGCAGCCACGCATCGGTCAGGAAGCCGAGCATCGCGATCGCGTTGCCCGCCATGCCGTGGCGGCATTCGAACGCCGCTCGCCGCTCGGCGAGCATCCTGCGCCCGTCCTCCTCGCGCGGATACCACGGCGTGTCGCTGACGATCACCATCCCGCCCGGCCTGACGCAGCGCAGCGCCTCGCGCAGCGCGGCCTCGCCGTCCTCGCTGTAGTGGAACGAAGCGTTGAAGATGGCGGCGTCGAACTGCGCGTCCTCGAACGGCAAGCGGTCGAAGCTGGCCTGGATGCGCGGGAACAGCGCCGGCAGCGCGGAACGGTAATGGCGCGCGGCGCCCATCCCGTCGAAATCGTTGGTGACGAGGTCGACGGCGCACGGCCGATGCCCCGCCAGCGCGAGGCGATGGCTCATCCAGCAGTTGCCGGCGCCCAGGTCGAGGATGCGCGCGCCGCGCATCGCGTCGCCGCGCAGCAGGCGGCGCAGCACGCAGGCGTGGCTGCGGGCGCGGATCCGCCATTGCCGCGGATCGCGCGCGGCGCCGCCCGCATGCGGCAGGCCGAGGTAGAACGCCGCGTCCTCGCCGCCGCGGCCTTCCGCCGCGCGGATCCGCTCGTATTCGCCGATGAAGCCGGCGAAGTGCGCTTCCGCTTCCGGCGAGAGGGCGCGCAGGATGCCGCGCCGGATCGCGAAGGCGAAGCCGCACGCGCGGCAGTCCGCGCCGGCCACGCTCGCGCCGCAGCGCGGGCAGCGCAGGCGGATCCCTCCGGGCCAGCCGCCTGCGTCCGCCGCTGCGTCGTTCAAGGCGCGAGGACCGGCGAATCCATGGCCGCGCGCACCGCGTACAGCATGTCCATGCGCGGCACCGGGCGCGCCAGCCAGTTGAGGACGCGCCGCGCGTGCCCCATCCGCGGCCATTGCTGGCCCTGCAGGTACAGCTGCGTGCGCAGCATGTCGGCCCGTTCCTGGACCGCTTCGCGCGGCGGACGCACGCGGTTGCCGAGGTAGCGGCCCGCTTCCGCGACGGAACGCGACCATTCCAGGCCCGCCAGCGGATGCAGCCACAATTCCGAACAGGAGACGGCGGTCATGGTCTGTCGCCGCGACAGCACGCGCAGCAAGGGCGGACTGCGCCGCGCCAGCGGCGCCGCCACCGCCGCGGGCACGACGCCGGGGTAATAGCGTTCGACCAGGCGCAGCACGGGCGATGCCCACCACGCCGGTTCGCCGCCCGCTTCGCCGGCGAGCGCGTACCAGTCGGCATCGTCCATGCGCGCTGCCAGCAGCGCGATGTCGTGCAGGTGCATCAGGCGCAGGCTCCGGCCGCAGATGCCGCCGGCCGCGTGCAGCAGCAGGTGCGCCATGAGCGCGCCGGTCGAGGCGTAAGCGTTCAATCCGGGGCGCGCGTGGTGCGGGAAGATGCGTCCGGTGACGTCGACCACCGCGACCGGCAGCCGTTCCTGCACGCGCGCGTGCAGTTCGATGCTCACCGGCGTGTCGCAGTGCTCGCCGAGGCCGGGCACCGGCTGGCCGGCGACGGGTTTGAACACGCGATGCTTCCACTGCGCGTAGGACTCCACGTAGCCCATCGCCTGCAGCACCGCGGTCGCGCGGTCGGCGTCGCCTTCGGCGACCAGCAGGTCGATGTCCGCCATCGGCCGCTCGCCCGGCGCGTACAGGCCGATGGCATGCAGCGCGGCGCCCTTCAGCGCCACCGCCGCGATGCCGGCGTCGCGGGCGCCGGCGTCGATGCGCGAGAGCGTTGCGGCGATGCGCCGTTGCCGGCTCAGCACGTGCGCGTGCTGGTCGCGGAGGAAGCGTTGCCAGGGTTCGTACTGCCAGCGACAGCGACCATGCAGCATCGCCGGGACGCCGTGTGCCGCCGCCGCCGCCGAAGCGAGACGCCATTGCACGCCGTCCCAGTCGGGCGTCGGCGTGCCGGGGCGCGCCAGCTCGAGCGCCAGCGCTTCGGTGGCGTCGTGCAGGCCGGCCTTAACCGTCTTGAGCGGCGGCAGCATGGACTTCCTCCCGCGCCGCGCGCCGGACGGGCGCGGCGGCTTCCGGGTTGCGATGCTCGCGCTCGCCGGCCAGCAGCGCGTCCCAGCGCGCCTCGAGCGCGGCGCGCGCTTCCCGGTATTCGCCCGGCGCAAGGTCCTGCACCGACTGCTGCAGGTCCACCTGCCGGTGCAGCAGGTCGCGGAAGTTGCGGTAGAACGCCGAGTCGTACGCGCCGCGGAACATCATCGCCAGGTCGCCGCTGTCGCTCCAGTGGGTCTTGCTGCCCAGTTGTGCCTTGACCTGCTCGTGGAAGCGCGTGCCGGGCAGCGGATACGACACGCTGACGCCGACTTCGTCGGGCGCGGCGTGCATGACCAGCCGGCGTGTCTCCAGCAGGTCCTCCAGCTGCTCGCCGAGATAACCCAGCTGGATGAAGAAGCCGACGCGGATGCCGTGCTCGCCCAGCCGCGCGCGCGCGGTGACCAGCTCGTCGACGGTGGTGTCCTTGGCCATCGCGTCGAGGATCCGCTGGCTGCCGCTTTCCGCGCCGATCCAGGCCTCGACGCAGCCGGCCTCGCGCAACGCCGCGGCCATCCGCTCGCTGATCATGTTGGCGCGGATCTGGATGGTGAACGGCACCGAGCCGTCCAGTTCGCGCAGGTGCGCGGCGAATTCGGCGAGCCAGTCGACGCGGAAGCCAAAGATGTCGTCCGCCATCCAGACGTGGTCGGGCGCGAACGCGCGCTTCAGGAACGCCATCTCCGCGGCGACCTCGCGCGCCTCGCGCTGCCGGTAGTGGTTGCCCCAGATCGGCTTGGCGCACCAGTTGCAGCGGAACGGGCAGCCACGCGACGCGACCATGTTCAGGCTGAAGTAGCCGTGGCGCTCCAGCCACAG
>DASTWT010000204.1:0-2486 GCA_035765815.1 Luteimonas sp.
TACATCGACCACAAGATCAACTCGATCCAGGACTACCTGGCCAAGAACGTGCGTTCGCGCTACGAGATGCTCGACGTGAACGTGTACCAGGAGAACATCTTCCACACGAAGATGCACCTGAAGGACTTCGACCTCGACAACTACCTGTTCGAGGAAAAGGCGAAGAACCTGTCGTTCAAGGAGCGGATGAAGATCGAGGCGCGGCTCAAGCGCGAGATCGAGGAGCTCTACCACGGCCGCAACCTGGTCGAATGACGAAAAGGGGCCGGTCGGCCCCTTTTTTTTCACACGCGATACGCGACGGTCTTCATCAGCCTCGACGCCGCCGCCATCAGCGACGGGATCGGCGGCGGCAGCACGCGCGCGCCGGCCGCCTCGGCGTTCGCCGCATGGCGCGCCTCGTCGGACTTCATCGTTTCCAGAATCGCGCGGCTGCGCAGGTCGGCTTCCGGCAGCGACTGCAGGTGCTCGTTCAGGTGCGCTTCGACCTGGCGCTCGGTCTCGACCACGAAGCCCAGGTTCCAGCCGTCGCCGCGCAGGCCCGCGACCACGCCGATCGCGTGGCTGCCGGCGTACCACAGCGGGTTGAGCAGGCTCGGGCGGCTGTCGAGCTCGCGCAGGCGGTCCGCGCACCAGGCGAGGTGGTCGGTTTCCTCCTGCGCCGCGCGCAGCAGCTGCGCGCGGGTGGCGGCGTCGCGCGCGACCAGCGCCTGGCCGACGTAGAGCGCCTGCGCGCAGACCTCGCCGACGTGGTTGATCCGCATCAGGCCGGCGGCATGGCGGCGTTCGGCCTCGTCGAGGACGACGTCGGCGCGGTCGCCGGCGGGATTCGGGCGCTCGGCGCGGGCGCCGCCCAGCACGGTACCGAGGGCGTTCTGCACGCCGTCGAGCAGGCGGTCCACCGGGGTCAGCGCGCGTTCCATGCCGCCATTATCCACCGGTAGGGCCGACCCATGGCCCGCTGCGCGAAAGCCGACCGTGGCTCGGCTCTACAGCAGGGTGGCGAGGAACTCGAGGGGGTGCTGGACGGGGATGGCCGCCGCATTGGCGAAGTGCAGGCGGCAGCCGATGTTGGCGCTGAGCAGCCGCGTCGCGCCGCTGGCCGCCAGCTGCGCCAGCAGCGGCTCGCGGAAACGCGCAGCGCGCGCGGGGTCGGTCGCCATCTGCGTGCCGGCGGCGCCGCAGCAGCCGAAGCCCGCGTCGAGCTCGACGACCTCGAGCCCCGGCACGCGCGCGAGCAGGGTGCGCGTCGCGCCGACGCTGCGGGCGACGTTGCGCTGCGTGCATGGCGCGTGCAGGGCGATCCGCTCGCGGCATTCGTGCAACGGCAGCGCGTCCGCGCGGGCGGCGAGGAAGGCGATCGCATCCGTGGCGCGCGTGCCGGCGGGCATCGCGTCGGCGACGGCTTCGTGGCAGCCGCTCGCGAGCGTGAGCACCTGCATCGCGCCGGCGAACGCCTCGTGGTTGCGAGCCGCAAGCCGGCCCGCCGCGGCGACATCGCCGGCGTGCGCGTGCAGCGCGCCGCAGCAGCCCTGGCCCACGGGCTCCGTGAGCCCGAGGCCGGCCGCCGCGCACAGGCGCGCGGTCGCGGCGCGCAGGCCCGCTTCGTAGGGACCGGCGACGCAGCCCCGGAACAGCGCGACCTCGCCGGCGTCCGGCGGAAGCGGCGGCGGAACCAACGGCCCGTCGCCGGCGGGGGATCCCGGTGGCCGCGGCAACGGGCGCCAGCCGCGGGGCAGCAGCGGATGGAGCAGGCGATAGGCGCCCAGTGCCATCGCCAGCAGCCACGGTCGCGCGGCCAGCACTTCGAGCGCGCGCTGGCGCAGTCCCGGCGCCCGGCGCGCGCGCTGGACCGACCGCGCCGCGACCAGCAGCGCGCCGTATTCCACGCCCGCCGGGCAGACCGCCTCGCAGCTGCGGCAACCCAGGCACTGGTCCAGGTGGGCCTCGCCGGCCGGATCCGGGGCCGCCAGGCCCAGGGCCCAGCCCCGGGCCAGGGCGATCCGGCCGCGCGGCGACTCGGGTTCCAGGAGGTCGAGCCGGTAGGTCGGGCACACCGGCAGGCACAGCCCGCACTGGACGCAGCGGTCGGCCAGGGCCACGAGCGGATCGTTGGATGCGGCGGGCAGGGGGCCGGCGGACGGGTTCACGCCGCGAGTCTAAGCCGGGTTGCCCGAAGCCGCCGGCCCGGCTATCATTCCGCCTCTTGTGTTCCCACAACGCGTGGCGACGTTCCGGCGGCCCCGGCCTCCGCAACCAGCCCGACAAGGTACCCATAGCAGAACGCCATGAAGACTTTCACTGCCAAGAACGAGACCGTCCAGCGCGACTGGTACCTCGTCGACGCCGAGGGCAAGACCCTGGGCCGCCTCGCCTCCGAGCTCGCCCGCCGCCTGCGCGGCAAGCACAAGCCCGTGTTCACCCCGCACGTCGACACCGGCGACTACATCGTCGTGATCAACGCCGAGAAGGTCGCGGTCACCGGC
>DASTWT010000205.1:0-10198 GCA_035765815.1 Luteimonas sp.
CGACGCCGTCGCCTCGCGCAACGTCAAGGTGCTCGTGGTCGGCAACCCGGCCAACACGAACGCGTACATCGCGATGAAGTCGGCGCCCTCGCTGCCGGCGAAGAACTTCACCGCGATGCTGCGCCTGGACCACAACCGCGCCCTGTCGCAGCTCGCGTCGAAGGCCGGCGTCGCGGTCGGCGACATCGAGAAGATGGTCGTGTGGGGCAACCACAGCCCGACCATGTATCCCGACTACCGCTTCGCGACCGTCAACGGCAAGTCGCTCAAGGACATGATCGGCGACGAAGCCTGGAACGCGGACACCTTCATTCCCGTCGTCGGCAAGCGCGGCGCCGCGATCATCGAGGCGCGCGGCCTGTCGTCCGCGGCGTCGGCCGCCAATGCGGCGATCGACCACATGCGCGACTGGGCGCTGGGCACGAACGGCAAGTGGGTGACGATGGGCGTGCCGTCCGACGGCAGCTACGGCATCCCCGAAGGCGTGATGTACGGCGTGCCGGTGACCACCGCCAACGGCGAGTACGCGCGCGTGGAAAATCTCCCCATCGACGATTTCAGTCGCCAGCGGATGGACAGGACCCTGGCCGAGCTCGAGGAAGAGCGCGCCGGCGTCGCGCACCTGCTCTAGGCCGGGCGGAATGCGGTTTTCCCCGGAACGGCCGGCCGAGCGCCGGCCTTTCCGTTTCCTGGCGGCGAGCCGGTTGCGGCGGCCGTCCCCGGCGATGCGATACTCCTGAATGGGGCAGGCTGCGACGCCGGCGGGTGGGGAATGTCCGATTTCTGGGAACGGCTGAAGCAGCGCAAGCTGGTGCAGTGGGCGCTGGCCTACCTCGCCGCCGCGTGGGCGCTGCTGCAGGTGCTGGAGATGGCGGCCGACAGCTACGGCTGGCCGGTGCTGGTGATGCGGCTCGCGCTCGGCGCGGCGACGCTCGGCTTCGCGGTGGCGCTGCTGCTGGCCTGGTACCACGGCGAGCGCGGCGCGCAGAAGGTCACCGGCACCGAACTGCTGCTGTTGGCGCTGGTGCTCGCGGTGGGCGGCGCGCTGGTGTGGCGGGTCGGCGGGCAGTCGTTGCCGGCGGGCGGCGGTGCGACCGCGGCTGCAGGGCAACCGCGGACGGCGCCGAAGGCGGCCGCGAAGTCCATCGCCGTGCTGCCGTTCGAGAACCTGTCGGCGGAAAAGGAAAACGAATACTTCGTCGCCGGCATGCAGGACCTGATCCTGACCAAGCTGGCGGAAATCGGCGAGCTGAAGGTGATTTCGCGCACGTCGACGATCAAGTACCGCAGCCGGCCCGAGAACCTCAGGCAGGTCGGCGCCGAACTCGGCGTCGCGAGCGTGCTGGAAGGCAGCGTGCAGCGGCAGGGCGACGCCGTGCTCGTCAACGTGCAGCTGATCGACACCGCGACCGACGCGCACCTGTGGGCACAGAGCTACCAGCGCACCCTCGACAACGTGTTCGGCGTCGAGGGCGAGGTCGCGGGCAAGGTAGCCGATGCGCTCAAGGCGAGATTGACGCCGGCGACCGTCGGCCGGCTCGCGACTTCGCTCAGCGACGATCCGGTGGCCGACGATCTCTACCTGCGCGCGGAGGATTCCCTCCGGCGCGCCGACACCGATTTCGACACGGCGCAATACAGGCAGGCGATCGCCCTGTATCGCCAGGCGATCGCGCGCGCGCCCGGCTTCGCCCTCGCGCTGGCGCGCCTGTCGTATGCGGAAAGCGTCCTGGCCTGGTTCCGCGGCGGCGGCGAGGACGTCGAGCAGCTGCAGTCCGATGCCCGGCGGCATGCCGACGAAGTCCTGTCGCTGGCGCCCGACCTGCCCGACGCGCACATCGCACTGGGTTTCAGCGATTACTACGGCAGGGGTGACTACCCCGCCGCGTTGCGGGATTTCCGCAGGGCGCTGGACTTGCGGCCCAACGACGACAAGGCGCTCGTCGCGCTCGGCTACGTGCTGCGCCGCCAGGGCCATTTCGACGCCGCGCTGGATGCGATGGCGCAGGCGCAGGCGCGCGATCCGCGCAACAGCGCGCTGGCGCTCACGCGGGCCGAAACGATGATGATGCTGTCCCGTTACGGCGTGGCGGACGCCATGCTGGCGCGCGCGCTGGCCCTGGACCCGCAGAACCTGCAGGCGAGGTTCAGGCGTTCGTACGCGATGGTGCTGGCGAGGGGCGACATCCCCGCCGCGCTGGCGGCCGCGCAGGGCGACGAGCCGGCCATGCGCCTGTGGCGGGTGGAGTTGCTGGCCTTGCAGCGCAACTACGGCCAAGCGCTGGCAGTCCTGGAGGCCGTCCCGGACACGCCCGACAACTTCAGCCGGGCCAGGTTCGGACAGAAGGCGTTGCGGCAGGCGGAGTTGCTGAGGCTGGCGGGCCGCCCGCAGCAGGCGCGCGCGCTGTACGAAAAGGCCTTGCCGGTCGCGCTCGCCGCGTTCCGCGATTCCGGGGACCAGCGTGTCCGCGAGGCGGAGTTGCTGACGTTCGTGGCGACCGCCGAGCTGGGCCTGGGCCAGGACGATGCAGCGTTGCAGGCGCTGGCGAAATCGCGCGAACTCGTTGCCCGGATGCGGGACTTCGCGGATGGCCCCTCGTGGAAGGAGTCGATCGCCGCGACGTACGCCAGGGCCGGCCGCGCCGACCTCGCCGTGCCGATGCTGGCCGAGGCGCTGGAAACGCCCGGGATCGGCATCAATTATTCGCCGGTGATGCTGCGGCTGGATCCTGCGTGGGATCCGATCCGGGACTCCGCGCAGTTCAAGGCGTTGCTGGCCCGCTACCCGCGGTAGGGCGATTCGGGCCCGCGCGCGGTGCAGCGGCGATGGCCGCAAATCCTGAAGGAATCATGTACGGCCGTGGGCAAGGCCGCGTGAAGTGAGCGTAGAGTCGGCTGCGCACCCCTTCAGGAGGAAGCAGATGATCGGCAGGAAGCTGGTGGGAATGGTGGCGGTTGCGATGCTGTCGGCCGTGGCGGCGGCGCCGGTCGCGGCGCACGGGCAGGGGCCGAGCGGGGATACGGCGCCCGCGGCGCCCACCGGGAAGTGCGATCCGGTGCTCGCCAAGGCCTTGCCGGGCGATTTCGATTTCTGCCTCGCCTCGAGGCAGTGGAGCGCGGGCCGCCATGACAAGGCCGTCGAGCTGCTGCAGCTCGCGGCGAGCTGGGGCGACAAGGCCGCGCAGACAGCACTCGGCGTGGCCTACTTCAACGGCGACGGCGTCCCGCAGGATCGTGCGCTGGGGCTGGCGTGGCTGGGGCTCGCGGCCGAACGCCGGGGCGTGACGGCGACCGGGCTGTTCGCATCGGCCCGCAGCAAGGTCGACGACGCCGAATTCGCGCGCGCCGACGCGCTCTACCAGCAGATGCGCGCGAAGTACGCGGACGAGGTCGCGGCGGTCCGCGCCGACAACCATTACCGCAGGGCGATGCACGCGCTCCAGGGCGACCCGGCCTACGGGATGGGGCGATGCGTCGCCGGATATGGCTATGTCGCATTCTCCAATCCGTCGGACCTGGCGCAGGCCTCCGGGGCGGACAAGTACCTGCCGTGTTCGATGGCGTCCGAGCACACCATGCTCAGCGCCATCGAGCAGCACTACGAGATCTACAGCGAAGGCTGGAACGGCCGCGTGGATGTCGGCGCGATCACGCCGGTGAAGGCGAAGGCCCAGTCGAAGCCGTAAGGCGCGGCATGCCGGCGGGCGGCCTTGTGCCGTCCTGGCGGCCGCTGCATGATCCCGGGGCGCCCGCGAGGCTGCGGAGCGGGGGAAGGGGCGGCGATGGACGGCACCCGTGGCGAATTCTTCGAACGGCTCCGGCAGCGCAAGCTGGTGCAGTGGGCGCTCGCCTACCTGGCCGGCGCCTGGGTGTTGCTGCAGGTGCTGGGCCTGGCAGTCGAGAGCTACCACTGGCCCGATGCGGTGATGCGGCTGGCCTTCGCGATTCTCGGGCTGGGCCTGGCGGTCGCGCTCGTGCTTGCCTGGTACCACGGCGAGCGCGGCGAGCAGAAGGTCACCGGTCCCGAGCTGACCCTCATCGCGCTGCTACTCGCGATCGGCGGCGGGCTGTTGTGGCGGTATGCATGGACGCCCGACGCGCGCGAAGCGGCCGCGGCCGCGGCGCCGGCGCCGGCAACGACGGCTCCGCCGGCGTCCGCGGTCGCCGGCAAGTCCATCGCCGTGCTGCCGTTCGAGAGCCTGTCCGCCGACAAGTCGAACGAGTATTTCGCCAGCGGCATGCAGGACATGATCCTGACCAGCCTGTCCAGGCTCGACGGGCTGCGGGTGATCTCGCGCACGTCCACCGAGCAGTACGCCAGCCGCCCCGAGAACCTGAAGCAGGTCGGCGCCGAGCTCGGCGTCGCGAGCATCCTGGAAGGCAGCGTGCAGCGCGCGGGCGACCGGGTGCTGATCAACCTGCAGCTGATCGATGCGCGCACAGACGCGCACCTGTGGGGGGAAAGCTACGAGCGCGAGCTGGCGGACGTCTTCAGCGTGGAGCGCGAAGTCGCCGGCGCCGTCGCCACTGCGCTGCGCGCGAAGCTGCTGCCCGCGCAGGCCGCCGGCATGGGTCGCGCGCCGACCGCGAACCTCGCGGCCTACGACCTGTTCCTGCGCGGGCAATTCGAGACGCGCAGGTTCTACGCGTCCAACGACGACGCCGACATCGCCGACGCGATCGCCCATTACGCGCAGGCCGTCGCCGCCGATCCGGATTTCGCGCTCGCGTATGCGCAGCTCGCGCGCGCCCGGCTGCTGCTGTACTGGTCGGGCAACGGTACGGTGCCCGACCAGGCGCTGGCGGCGGCGGCGCGCGAAGCGGCGGCGCGCGCCATGCAGCTGGCGCCCGACCTGCCCGAAGCCGGGCTGGCGATGGCGGACATCGAATACCGCGTCGACCTCGACTACGCCGGCGCGCTCGCCTCGTACGACGCGGTGCTCGCGAAGCTGCCGCAGAGCGTCGATGCGCTCACCGGGAAGGCGCAGGCCCTGCGCCGCCTCGGGCGCTACGATGAATCGATCGCGGCCTTCACCGCGGCCATGGCGGTCGATCCGCGCGACAGCGCACCGATGACCGATCGCGGCATCACCCGCTTCCTCGCCGGCGATCTCCAGGCGGCGGAATCGGACCTGCGGCGTTCGGTCGCCCTCAATCCCGGCGACAACTATGCCGCGACCTACCTGGCGTCCCTGCTGCTGTTCCGCGACGGCGATCCCGGCGACGTCATGGATGCCATCCAGGGCCATTCCGCCTTCCGGGACATCACGCGGGTCCTGGCCCTGGTTTCCGAGCGACGGTTCGACGCGGCGCTCGCGGCGCTGGACCGGCCCGGCGCGAGCAAGGGCGCCGACCTGGCCTTCACCGTCGTTCGCGCGCAGATCCTGGCGTACATGGGCAGGGTGCAGGACGCGCGGCAGTTGCTGTTGCCGAAGATGACGGGCTATCGCCGGCAGATCGCCGCGCTGCCGGTGAATTCCGGCGGCGGCCAGGTCGCGCGCTTCAACGTGGCGATCGCGGAGGCCCTGCTCGGCAACGATGCGCAGGCCGTGGCACTGGCGCAGCAGGGCCTGAAGCTGCTGCCTCCGGAGAAGGACCTCGTCGGCGGGTCCGTCGGCCTGGGCCAGGCCGCGCGCGTGTACGCCATGCTCGGCCGCACCGACCTGCTGCTGCCGATGCTGGCGCGCATCCGCGCGCTCGACGGCACCGACACGATGACGTCCGCCGCGATCCTGCGGCTGGACCCGGTCTGGGACAAGGTTCGCGCCGATCCGCGCTTCCGGGCCGAGATCGACCGCTTCGCGGCGAAGCAGGCCGCGCTCGCGGCGCGGTACGCGGAGTAACGCGATGGGCGACTTCTGGCGGCGCCTGAAGCAGCGCAAGCTGGTGCAGTGGGCGCTGGCGTACGTCGCGGCGGCCTTCGCGCTGGTGCAGGTCATCGACGTCGTCGCGCAGCGTTTCGGATGGCCCGAGCGGCTCGAACAATCGCTGATCCTGGCGCTGGCGACCGGCTTCTTCGTGACGCTGGTGCTGGCCTGGTACCACGGCGAACGCGGCGAGCAGAAGGTGCGCGGCATGGAGTTGGCGCTCATCGCGCTGCTGCTGGCGATCGGCGGCGCGGTGGTGTGGCGGTTCGCCGCGGCCGACGCGCCTTCGCGCGCGGCCCCGCCGCCCGGCGCCGACGCTTCCCTGGCGCAGACCGCCGCCGGCATGCCGTCGATGGACGCGAAGTCGATGGACGAGAAGTCGAT
Source organism: Luteimonas sp. (assembly GCA_035765815.1). Lineage (GTDB taxonomy): Bacteria > Pseudomonadota > Gammaproteobacteria > Xanthomonadales > Xanthomonadaceae > Cognatiluteimonas. Next base: position 6,252 of record DASTWT010000205.1, read on the forward strand.
CGCGGTGCTGCCGTTCGCCAGCCTGAGCCCGGGCCAGGACAACGCGTATTTCGCCGACGGACTGAGCGAGGAAATCATCAATTCGCTGGCCCGCGTGCCCGACCTGCGGGTGGCGGCGCGCACTTCCTCGTTCGCGTTCCGCGGCAGCGACCGGACCGTGCCGCAGATCGCGGCGGAGCTGCATGTGTCCGCCGTGCTGGAGGGCTCGGTCCGCCGCGCCGGCAACCGCCTGCGCATCACCGCGCAGCTGATCCGCGCGTCGGACGGATTCGACCTCTGGTCCGAGGATTACGATCGCGACAGCAGCGACGTCATCGCGATCCAGGAGGACGTCGCGCGCTCCATCGCCGAAGCGATGAAGACCGCGACCGACCCCGAAGCGCTGGCGGCCATGCAGCGCGCCGGCACGCGCTCGGTGCCGGCCTACCTGGCCTACCTGCAGGGCCTGGCGATGCTCGAGCAGGCGGACGCGGACGGCACGCTGAAGGCCGGCCAGGTCGGCGCGCAGGCCGCGTTCGATCGCGCGATCGCGCTGGATCCGGCCTTCGTCGACGCCTACGCGCGCTCGGCCGACCTGCAATGGAGCAGCCTGCGCCCGACGTCGATGGGCTCGCCCGACGCGGGCGCGGATTATCCGGCGCGGCTCGAGCGGCTGCGCCGCGACCTCGACCGCGCCGCCGGCCTGGCGCGCACCCCGGCGCAGCGGAATTATTACGCCAGCCTGCGCGCCTCGCTGGACCAGCACCATGCCGAAGCGCGCCGGCTGATGGCGGCCTACGTCGCCACCTATCCCAACGACCTGCAGGGCGTGAGCTACCTCGCCGAGTGGGCGCTGTACGTGGGCGACCGCGACGACGCCCGCGCCCGCGCCGAAGCGCTGGCGAAGGCGCCGCTCGACTGGGGCAACACCATCGCGTCGCCGATCTCGCTGCTGATCTGGGCGCGCGATTTCCCGCGCGCCGAAGCCGTGGCCCGGGAGCAGCTGCGGAAGTACCCGGACAGCATCGAGACCCTTTACAACGCCCATCGCGGGCTGCTCGGCAACGGCCGGATGGCCGAAGCGGCCACGCTGCTGCCGCGCCTGGAAGCCAGCGGCCTCGACGGCTCCGGCAAGTTCCTGGTGCGGATCCGCCAGCTGTGCGCGGAACGCCGCACGACCGACGCCGCGCGGCTGTACGCGGACGCTGCGGCGGCCGGGCGGCTCGACGACGTCGCCAGGTGGTACGGCCTCGACCTGCTCGGCCGCCCCGCCGAGGCCGCGGCGCTGTTGTCGCACCTCGATACGCCGGCCTATTTCAACGCGCTGGCGGCGTACCTGGTCTACCCCCAATTCGATGTCACGCGATTCCCGCATTTCGAAGCGGTGCTCGCCGCGGAGGGCGTCCATCGCCCGCCCGCGCAGGAGCCGCCTTTCGCGTGCGTGCGCGAGGCCGGCGCGGCCGGCCGCTAGCGCCGGGCGCCGGGGGCGGGCCGTCCCGGGGCGGCTTGCGAATTCCGTTAAAATGGCCTTTTCCCCGGAGTCGACATGGGCGATCTCCCATCGCGGGGCGCGGCATTCCGCGCCGCACTGGCCACCGAGTCGCCGCTGCAGGTGATGGGCGCGATCACCGCCTATGCCGGCCTGATGGCGAAGCGCACCGGCTACAAGGCGCTGTACCTGTCCGGCGGCGGCGTCGCCGCCAATTCGCTCGGCATGCCCGACCTCGGCATCTCGACGATGGAGGACGTGCTCACCGACGCGCGCCGGATCGTCGACGCGACCGGCATGCCGCTGCTCGTCGACATCGACACCGGCTGGGGCGGCGCCTTCAACATCGGCCGCACCATCCGCAGCTTCGAGCGCGCCGGCGTCGCCGCCGTGCACATGGAGGACCAGGTCGGGCAGAAGCGCTGCGGCCACCGTCCCGGCAAGGAAGTGGTGCCGAAGGGCGAGATGGTCGACCGGGTCAAGGCCGCGGTCGACGCGCGCAGCGACGACGCCTTCGTGATCATGGCGCGTACCGACGCCGCCGCGGCGGAAGGCATCGACAGCGCGATCGAGCGCGCGGTGGCCTACGTCGAGGCGGGCGCCGACATGATCTTCCCCGAGGCGATGAAGACCCTCGACGACTATCGCCGCTTCAAGGCCGCGGTGAAGGTGCCGATCCTCGCCAACCTCACCGAATTCGGCAGCACGCCGTTCTTCACCACCGGCGAGCTGCGCGACGCCGGCGTCGACATCGCGCTGTACTGCTGCGGCGCCTACCGCGCCATGAACAAGGCGGCGTTGCACTTCTACGAGACCGTGCGCCGCGAGGGCACGCAGAAGAACATCGTCGACACCCTGCAGACCCGCGACGAGCTGTACGACTTCCTGGGCTACCACGCCTACGAGGACAAGCTCGACGCCCTGTTCAAGAAGGAAGCGAAATGACCGAGCAGACCGCCACGCCCCCCAAGGCCAAGAAATCCGTCGCGCTGAGCGGCACGCCCGCCGGCAACACCGCGCTGTGCACGGTCGGCCGCAGCGGCAACGACCTGCATTACCGCGGCTACGACATCAAGGACCTGGCCACCCAGTCCACGTTCGAGGAAGTCGCGCACCTGCTGGTGCACGGCGCGCTGCCGACCGCGTCGCAGCTGAAGGCCTACAAGGCGAAGCTGAAGCGCCTGCGCGGCCTGCCGGCCATCGTGGCCGAGGCGCTGGAGCTGGTGCCGGCCAACGCGCATCCGATGGACGTGCTGCGCACCGGTTGCTCGGTGCTGGGCAACGTGCTGCCCGAGCGCGAGGGCCATCCCGCTTCCGAGGCCCGCGACATCGCCGACCGGCTGATGGCGAGCTTCGGCTCGATGCTGCTGTACTGGTGGCACTTCACCCGCAACGGCCGCCGCATCGACTGCGAGACCGGCGACGACTCGATCGCCGCGCACTTCCTGCACCTGTTGCACGGCGAGCCGCCGTCGGCGTTGCATGCCGACTCGCTCGACAAGTCGCTGATCCTGTACGCGGAGCACGAGTTCAACGCGTCCACCTTCACCGCGCGCGTCATCGCCGGCACCGGCAGCGACATGCATTCGTGCATCACCGGCGCGATCGGCGCGCTGCGCGGCCCCAAGCACGGCGGCGCGAACGAAGTGGCGATGGACATCATCAGCCGCTACGCCACGCCGGACGAGGCGGAAGCCGACATCCGCGCGCGCATGGAGCGCAAGGAGATCGTGATCGGCTTCGGCCACCCGGTCTACACCATCGGCGACCCGCGCAATCCGATCATCAAGGAGCTCTCGCGCAAGCTGTGCGCGGACGGCGGCAACCAGGCGCTGTTCGACATCAGCGAGCGCATCGAGACGCTGATGATGGACACCAAGAAGATGTTCCCGAACCTCGACTGGTACAGCGCCAGCGCCTACCACATGATGGGCATCCCCACGCCGATGTTCACGCCGCTGTTCGTGGTGGCGCGCACATCCGGCTGGAGCGCGCACGTGATCGAGCAGCGCGAGGACGGCAAGATCATCCGGCCGAGCGCGAACTACACCGGGCCCGACGACCGCGCCTACGTCCCCCTCGCCAAGCGCTGAAGCGAAAGCCTTCGCGTCAGTTGAAGGAGGCGAGGTAGCCGGACTGCTGGATGGCCTTCTGCAGTTCGGCGGAGACCTTGAGGTTGCCGGCGACGACCTGGCGCCCGCGCGATTCGGCGACGTCCATGCGCGCGAGCGCGGCGCCGCGGTAGTCGGTGACGCGCCCGCCGGCCTCGCGCACCAGCAGCACGCCGGCCGCGATGTCCCACGGCTGCAGGCCGGATTCGAAATAGGCATCGGCGCGCCCGCAGGCCACGTAGGCCAGGTCGAGCGCGGCCGAGCCGGTGCGGCGCACGTCCTCGGCGCCCGCGCCGTCGAGCATGCCGCGCAGCGCGTCGAGCTGCGGCGCGAGGTGCGCGCGGTCGCGCGGCGGGAAGCCGGTGATC
>DASTWT010000206.1:0-33285 GCA_035765815.1 Luteimonas sp.
CTTCGCCAGCGGCGCCGCCAGCGCGCGCAGCTGCGCGTCGTCGATCCAGCCGTTGCTCCAGGCGATCTCTTCAGGACAGCACACGCGCAGGCCCTGGCGCTTCTCGATGGTCTGCACGTAGGCCGAGGCCTCGACCAGCGACTCGTGCGTGCCGGTGTCCAGCCAGGCATAGCCGCGGCCCATGCGCTCGAGCTGCAGCTCGCCACGCTCCAGGTACATGCGGTTGAGGTCGGTGATCTCCAGCTCGCCGCGCGGCGAGGGCCGCAGCTGCGCCGCGTAGTCGCTGGCGCGGCCGTCGTAGACGTACAGGCCGGTGACCGCGTAGTTGGAGCGCGGGTTGGCCGGCTTCTCCTCCAGCCCGACGACCTTGCCGGTCGCGTCGAACTCGGCCACGCCGTAGCGCTCCGGGTCGCGCACGCGATAGCCGAACACGGTCGCGCCGTGCGCCCGCGCGTCGGCCCGGTGCAGCATCGCGGTCAGGCCGTCCCCGTAGAAGATGTTGTCGCCCAGCACCAGGCAGCTGGGTGCGCCGGCCAGGAACTCGCGGCCGATCAGGAACGCCTGCGCCAGTCCGTCGGGGCTGGGCTGCGCGGCGTACTCGATCCTCATGCCCCACTGCGAACCGTCGCCCAGCAGCGCCTTGAACAGCGCCTGCTCGTGCGGCGTGTTGATCACCAGCACCTCGCGGATGCCGGCGAGCATCAGCACGCTCAGCGGGTAGTACACCATCGGCTTGTCGAACACGGGCAGCAGCTGCTTGCTGATCGCCTGGGTGATCGGGTACAGCCGCGTGCCCGAGCCGCCGGCCAGCACGATGCCCTTGCGCGCGGGCGAGGCCGCCGTGGCCGCGCTCATGCCGCGGTCCCGATGCGCTCGAGGCGGTAGCTGCCGTCGAGCACGCGCGCGACCCAGTCCTGGTGCCCCAGGTACCAGTCGACGGTGTCGGCGATGCCCTGCTCGAAGCTGTGCGCCGGCGCCCAGCCGAGCTCGCGCTTCAGTTTCGAGGCGTCGATCGCATAGCGGCGGTCGTGGCCCGGCCGATCCGCGACGTAGGTGATCTGGTCGGTGCGCGGCTTGCCGTCCGGGCGCGGGCGGCGCGCGTCCAGCAGCGCGCAGATGGTGCGCACGACCTCGATGTTCTGCTTCTCGGCGTCACCGCCGACGTTGTACGTCTCGCCGGGGCGGCCACGTTCCAGTACCACGCGGATCGCGGCGCAGTGGTCGCCGACGTACAGCCAGTCGCGCACGTTGCGGCCGTCGCCATACACCGGCAGCGGCTCGCCGGCGAGCGCACGGGCGACCACCAGCGGGACGAGCTTCTCCGGGAACTGGTACGGGCCGTAGTTGTTGCTGCAGTTGGTGGTCAGCACCGGCAGCCCGTAGGTGTGGTGGAACGCGCGCACCAGGTGGTCCGACGCCGCCTTCGACGCCGAATACGGCGAATTCGGCGCGTACGGGGTGTCCTCGGTGAACCTGCCGGTGTCGCCGAGCGAACCGTAGACTTCGTCGGTGGAGACGTGCAGGAAGCGGAACGCGTCCTTCCCTGCGCCCTCCAGCGACTTCCAGTAGTCGCGCGCGGCCTCGAGCAGCGCCAGCGTGCCGACCACGTTGGTCTGCACGAACGCGGCCGGGCCGTCGATCGAGCGGTCGACGTGGCTCTCGGCGGCGAAATTGACGATCGCCTGCGGCCGGTGCTCCGCCAGCAGCCGCGCGACCAGCGCGCGGTCGCCGATGTCGCCATGCACGAACACATGGCGCGGGTCGCCGTCCAGCGAAGCGAGCGTGTCGCGGTTGCCCGCGTAGGTCAGCGCGTCGAGGTTGACCACGCGGATTCCCGAGGCCACCGCCTCGAGCACGAAATTGCCGCCGATGAAACCGGCGCCGCCGGTCACCAACCATGTCGTCATGCGATCAAGCCGAAAAACGCGATGCTTTTCATTTGAAAGCCCGCACGTGGATGCGCGGGCTCTTGCGGATGGATCCGCATCTCAGAACGGAATGTCGTCGTCGGCGAAGTCTTCACCGCCGAAATCGCTGCGCGCCGCGGCCGGGGCCTCGCGGCGCTGCGCCGGGGCGCTGCGCTGCGGGCGTTCGCCGCCTCCGCGCGACTCGCCGCGACCGCCACCGGCACCGCCGCCGCCCTCGCCGCCGCCGAGCATCTGCATCTCGTCGGCCACGATGTCGGTGGTGTAGTGCTTGACGCCGTCCTTCTCGTAGGAGCCGTACTCGATGCGGCCCTCGATGTAGACCTGGCGGCCCTTGCGCAGGTACTCGCCGGCGATCTCGCCGAGCTTGCCGAACAGCTTCACGCGGTGCCACTCGGTCTTTTCCTGGGTGTTGCCGTCCCGGTCCTTGCGCACCGAGGTCGTCGCCAGGCTGAGCGTGGTGATGGCCATGCCGCCCTGGGTGTACTTCACGTCCGGGTCGTTGCCCAGGTTGCCGACCAGGATCACCTTGTTCACACCGCGCGCCATGGGCTGTCCTTCTCAGGTTTCGCCCGCGAGCGGGCCGGGATGCATTCTGGCACAACCCGCCAGCCGGCACCCGCGGGAATCCCCCTGCGCGGGCGTCGGAATTCGCCGCCATTCGCCGGCATTCCCCGCCCTGTCCCTATAATCGCCGCTCCCCAAGACGGACCCCGCATGGACACCGCCCCGCCCCGGCAGACGCCCGCCGACGACGTGCCCGGCCTGGCCGCGATCCAGGCCCTCGCCGCCGCCGACATGGCCGCGGTGGACGCCCTGATCCGGCGCCGGCTGGCGTCCGACGTGGTCCTGGTCAACCAGGTCGCCGAGCACATCGTCGGCGCGGGCGGCAAGCGCCTGCGGCCGATGCTGCTGCTGCTCGCCGCCGCGGCGCTCGGCAAGCGCGGCGCGACCCCGTCCGACGGCGTCGGCGCGGACGCGCACCAGCTCGCCGCGGTGGTCGAGTTCATCCACACCTCCACCCTGCTCCACGACGACGTGGTCGACGAATCCGACCTGCGCCGCGGCCGCAGCACCGCCAACGCGATCTTCGGCAACGCCGCGAGCGTGCTGGTCGGCGACTTCCTGTACTCGCGCAGCTTCCAGATGATGGTCGAGCTCGACCGCATGGAAGTCATGCGCGTGCTCGCCGACACCACCAACCGCATCGCCGAGGGCGAGGTGCTGCAGCTGCTGCACGTGCGCAACCCGGACACGGACGAAGCCGCGTACCTGCGCGTGATCGAGCGCAAGACCGCGGTGCTGTTCGCGGCGGCGACCCGCCTCGGTGCGCTGCTCGCCGGCGCGGACGCGGCGACCTGCGACGCCCTGCACGCGTACGGCCTCGCGCTGGGCCACGCCTTCCAGATCGCCGACGACGTGCTGGACTATGCCGCGGACGAAGCCGCGCTCGGCAAGCACCTCGGCGACGACCTCGCCGAGGGCAAGGCGACGCTGCCGCTGATCCATGCGATGGCGCGTTCCGACGCGGCAACGCGCACGCTGCTGCGGCATGCGCTGGAGGAAGGCGACACCGGCGCGATGCCGGACGTGCAGGCGGCGATCGCCGCGGCCGGCAGCCTCGCCTACAGCCTGGAGCGGGCCCGCGACTACGCCCGCGCCGCCGAGCGCGCGCTCGACGGCCTGGCGCCGAACGCGGCGGTCGCGGCGCTGCGCGGGCTGGCGCGCTACGCGGTCGACCGCGACCGCTGACCCGCGCCCCGGCGCGGCCCCGCGCCTGGCCGCCGTCAGCGCGCGGCGAAGCGCTCGGCGAGGAAGCCGTGCATCATTCGCTCCGCGCGCGCGGCCGACAGCGGGTTGTACTTGCAGCCCGGCGGGCTGTTCGCGTCGGGCAGCGCGAAGCAGTGCACGGTGTGGCTGAAGTTGACGAACTGCCAGTCGGCGCCGGCGTCGTCCATCTCCTTCTCGAAACCGGCGATGTCGCCGGCGGTGCCCTTGTCGTCGGCGCCGTTGAGCACCAGCAGGCTCGCCTTCACCGCGCCCGGCTTCGCCGGCGCGCTGGTGTCGAGGCCGCCGTGGAAGGTGACCACCGCGGCGACGTCCGCGCCGCTGCGCGCGAGCTCGAGCACGCTCGAGCCGCCGAAGCAGTAGCCGATGGCCGCGATCCTCGCCGGGTCGAGCGGCGCGTGCAGCGCGTTGGCGCGCAGCACCGCGAGCGCCTTGTTCACGCGCGCGCGCCACTCGGCCGGATCCTTCGCGACCTCGCCGACCGCGGCGCTGGCGGCCTTGCCGTCCTTCGGCCGCACGCCCTTGCCGTACACGTCGGTGAGCAGCACCACGTAATCCTTGCCGGCGATGTGCTTCGCCTTCGCGATCGCCGAATCGGTGACGCCGTACCAGTCGGGCACCATCACCAGGCCGGGGCGCTTGCCGCCGGCGTCGTCGTAGACCAGCACGCCGGCGAACGCGCGGTCGCCGACCTTCCATTCGACGGTCTTCGCCTGCATCGCCGCGAACGCGGGCAGCGCGAACGCGGCGAGGGCCGCGGCGGCGGCCAGGCGCTTCCAGGGCATCGACAGGTTCATGGCATCGCTCCAGCCGTGGGGAAGCCGCGAGCGTAGCGCAGGACGCGCCGCTGCGGCGTCAGGCCACGCCGAGGCCCGGGATCGCCGAGATCGCGTCGGGATCGAAGCCCGCCAGCCGGGCGAAATGGCGGCCGCGCTCGGTGTAGTCGCGGTACGCGCCGAAGCTCGGCGCGCCCGGCGACAGCAGCACCACGCCGCCGGGCGGCAGCGCGGCGCGGGCCAGGCGCACCGCGTGCGCCAGGTCGTCCGCGGCCTCCAGCGCGAAGCCGCATCCGGCCGCGACGGGCGCGAGCAGGGCGTGGATGCGCGGGCCGTTCTGCCCCATCGTGACGATCGCCGCCGGCGCGCCGCCGCGCATCGCCTCGGCGAAACCGTGCCAGTCGATGCCGCGATCGTGGCCGCCGGCGAGCAGCGCGACCGGCCGGCCGCGGAACATCGCCAGCGCGGCCAGCGACGCGTGGGGCGTGGTGCTGATCGAATCGTTCACCCACTCCAGCCCGTCGCGCACGCCCAGCGACTGCAGGCGGTGCGGCAGCGGCCGGAAGCCGGCGGCGTGCGTGGCCAGCGGGGCGGCGTCGAGGCCGAGCGCCTCGATCGCCGCGAGCGCGGCGCACAGGTTGATGCGGTTGTGGCGGCCGGGCAGCGGCAGCGCCGCGGTGTCCATCACGAACGCATCGCCGCGGTGCAGCGCGTCGCCGCGCAGGTGCCAGCCGTCCTCGCGGTCGAACCAGCGCACTTCGCTGTCCGGCAAATGCAGCGCCGACAGGACCGGATCGCGCGCGTTGAGCACGGCGATGCGCGGCTTCGCTCCGGTGAACAGTTCCAGCTTGTCGGCGACGTAACGCTCGTGCGAGCCGTGCCAGTCGAGGTGTTCCGGAAAGATGTTCAGGCCGACGGCGACCTCGGGCCGCGCGCCCGACGCGGCGACGTCGCCGGTCTGGTAGCTCGACAGCTCGATCGCCCAGTACGCCGGGTCCGCGTCGAGCAGTTCCAGCAGCGGCATGCCGATGTTGCCGGCGAGCGCGGTGCGGTGGCCACCGGCGCGCAGGAGGTGCGCGAGCAGCGCGGTGGTCGTGCTCTTGCCCTTGGTGCCGGTGACGCAGGCCGCCGCATGGACGACGCCGTCGTCGCCGGCGCGCTCGCAGAACCAGAGCGTGGTGCCGCCGATGAAGCGCGTGCCGCGTTCCGAGGCTGCCATCGCCTCCGGCCTGTACGGGCTGATGCCCGGCGACTTCACCACCACGTCGTAGGCGGCGAGGCGTTCGGCGCTCGCGTCGGCCTCGATCGCCAGCGCCGGATCGAGCGCGCGCGCTTCCGCGGCCTCGACCTGGTTGCAGAACAGCGCGAGCGGGCCGATGCCGCGATCGCGCAGCGCGCGCCAGGCGGCGCGGCCCTCGCGGCCCCAGCCCCAAAGCGCGACGCGCCGGCCCTCAAGCGCCGAGATGCGCACGCAAGGACTCCCACAGCGCGGACGGGACGCGATGTTCGCCTTCCGGCGCGAGCAGCGGCTCGATCGCGAGCTCGCCGGCGTCGAGTTGCGGCTCGATCTCGCGCGCGAAACGCCGCACGAGCGCGTCCTCGCGCCATTCCGGGCGCTGCGCCAGTGCCGCCATCGCCGCGCGCGATTCGCGCCCCTCGCCCACGCATTCGAACGGCTTGTGGTCCTGGTACTCGAGCAGCGCGTCGTAGCCGCCCGCCTGTTCCGGGTCGTCCAGCAGGTTGCGGCCGAGGATGCCGACCAGCCGCGGCTTGGACATGAACGGCGCCAGCGCCAGGAACACGAAGTGGCACTTCGGGCACTGTCCGCACCAGCGGTTGACGGGGCGTTCGCCGAGGATGTGGAAATTGCGGTTGCAGCTGGAGAAGTGCGCGTCGTAATGGTCGGTGCGCGCGAACAGGCGCGCGACCGCGAGTTCCGACAGCGGCCGCAGCAGCGAGTAGTAGCGCAGGCCGCGCGCCACGCTGCGCTCGACGTATTCGCCGAACAGCCGCTCGAACTCCCAGCCCTTCGACCACTGGTGGTTCACTTCGCCGGTGCCGGGGATCGTCGACCCGTAGCTCGCCGAGCGCTCGTTCGAGAACACCACCTGGCCCGCTCCGTGCAGCGCCGCGGCGAGCACCAGGATCGCCGAGTTCACCGCCGTGACCGGGATGTGGCCGTTCCAGGCGCCCTGGCGGTTGAACTCGAACAGCTGCGGCGCGAGCTGGCGGCCGATGTTGAGCGTCGTCAGGCCGGTGCGCGCGGCGCAGGCGGCGATCAGCTGCGAGCCGCCGATCCAGCACACGGTCTGGTCGACGCCGGCGGCGCGCAGCGCCTCGATCGTCACCAGCGAATCCTTGCCGCCGCCGATCGCGACGAAGGCGCGACGCGGATCGACCGATGCGTCGGCCGCGGGCGCGGGCGCAGCGCCGGATGACGGGAAGCGGATGCGCCCCTCGAGGTCGATGCCGTTGCGATAGGCGAATTCGCCCAGGCCGTTGCGGTACACCGCGCGCAGCAGCGCGGCGAGGTCGGCGTCGGGCGCCTCGCCCTCGACCACGATCTCCGGCGGCACCGCCGCCTTGTAGTAGCTCACGCCGGCGATGAGGTGCAGCAGCCGCAGCGCGCGCGCGACCGCGTCGGCGCGGCCGGCGTCCAGCGCGAACGGCGCGCCCGGGATCGTCACGGTCTCGACCAGCTCCGGGCCGTCGTCGAAGGCGTAGGCGAGCGTCGCCACGCCGGTCGCGGCGTCGAACCGGTTGCGCACGAAGCGGAACGCGCGGATCGCGTCGCGCTCGAATTTCCAGCCGGCGTCGTCTTTCATGTCGCTCATTCGATCACGTCCTCCGCCGGCAGCGCCCGCAGGTTGTAGGTGTTGGCCATCGCCATGCCGTAGGCGCCGGCGTCGGCGAGCAGCAGCACGTCGCCGGGCGCCGTCGCCGCGGGCAGGCGGCGCGCGCTGCCGAGCACGTCGCCGGTTTCGCAGACCGGCCCGACGACGTCGAACGTCGCCTCGCCCGCATCGCCGGCGCGCGACAGGTTGGCGACGTGGTGGTATGCGTCGTACAGGGCCGGCCGCAGCAGCGCGTTCATGCCCGCGTCGCAGCCGACGCGCAGCACCCCGTCCTTCGCCACGACCTGGGTCGCGGACACGAGCAGCACGCCCGCTTCCGCCACGAGGTAGCGCCCCGGCTCGACGGCGAGCGCGAATTGCGGGTACGCCGCCCTGATGGTCGCGAGGTCCGCGGCCCATGCGTCGAGGTCGAACGGCGCCGCCTCGGGAAGGTACGGCACCGGCAAGCCGCCGCCGATGTCGATGGTGGCGATGGTGCCGATGCGCTCGGCCAGGCCGGCGAGCTCGGCGTAGGCCTCGCGCCAGTGCGTCGCCGATTCGATGCCGCTGCCCAGGTGCGCGTGCAGCCCCGACACGTTCGCCCCGAGCGCGTTCGCCGCATCCAGGAACTCGCCGAGCTTCGCGACCGGCAAGCCGAACTTCGCCTCGCTGCCGCCGGTGCGGACCTTGCGGTGGTGGCCCTCGCCGCGGCCGAGGTCGAGCCGCAGCCACAACGCGCGGCCGCGGAACAGCTCCGGCCAGCGCTGCAGGATCTCGACGCTGTCCACGGTGACGGTGGCGCCGCGCGCAAGGGCGGCCTCGTAATCGGCGCGCGGCGCGAAGCTGGGCGTGAACAGCACGTCGCGCGCGGCCACCCCGGGCACCGACTCGAACACGCGATCGAGCTCGCCGCGCGACACGCATTCGAAGCCGAAGCCCTCGGCGTGCAGCGCGCGCAGGATCGCCGGGTGCGGGTTGGCCTTCAGCGCGTAGAAGCGGCGATCGACCGCGTCCACCGCGCGCAGCGCCCGCGCCCGCTCGCGCACCACCGCGAGGTCGTAGGCGTAGCGCGGCGTGCCGCCCTCGGCGAGCCGCAGCAGCACGCCGCGCCGCGCCAGCCACCACGGCGCCGGACGCTCGCGGCGGCCGTGCGCGATCTCGTGCCAGGTCGGCCCGAAGACGCCCGCGTCGCCCGCCGGCATCGCGCCGCTGCGCACGAGTTCCGCGTGCAGCTCGGGCAGCAGGCCGTCGGCGTCGGCCTCGTCGATCACGAAGGTCAGGTTGAGGTCGTTCGAGGACTGCGAGACGAGGTGCACGCGCTCGCGCCCGAACGTCGCCCAGATGTCCGACAGGCGGTGCAGCAGCGAGCGCATGCCGCGACCGACCAGGGTGATCGCCGCGCATGGCACGATCACCTTCACCCGGCAGATCTCGGCGAGGTCGGCGCTCAGCGCCTCGAGCACGTTGCCGCTGACCAGGTTGTCGCTCGGGTCCAGCGACACCGTGACGTTGGTTTCCGACGAACCGATCAGGTCGACCGACAGGCCGTGGCGCTTGAAGCGCTCGAACACGTCGGCGAGGAAGCCGACCTGCTGCCACATGCCCACCGATTCCATCGACACCAGCACGATGCCGTTGCGGCGGCTGATCGCCTTGACGCCGGGCACCGTCGCCGCGGCGCCGTCGATGCGCGTGCCGGGCAGGTGCGGCCGCGCGGTGTCGAGGATCGCCATCGGCACGCGCGCGTCGCGGCACGGGCCGATCGAGCGCGGATGCAGCACCTTGGCGCCGGTGGTCGCGATTTCCTGCGCCTCGGCGTAGTCGAGCCGCGCGAGCAGCCTCGCTTCGGGCACTTCGCGCGGGTTCGCGCTGAACATGCCGGGCACGTCGGTCCAGATCTCGACCTGCTGCGCGCGCAGCAGCGCGCCGAAGCACGACGCCGACGTATCCGAGCCGCCGCGACCGAGGATCGCCGTCGCGCCGTCGCCGTGCCGGGCGATGAAGCCCTGGGTCAGCAGCATGCGCGCCGGCTGCTGCGCGGCGAAGCGCGCGCGCCAGGCCTCGTCGGCGACGTGGCCGCAGGTGGCGGACAGGCGCATCGACCAGGCGTTCTGGTTCGGCAGCGCCACCGCGGAGAGCCAGTCGCGCGCGTCGCACCAGCCGAAGTCCAGGCCCCCGGCGCGCAGGTAGGCCGCACCGAGCGTGGACGACAGCAGCTCGCCCTGCGCCAGCACTTCGGCCTGCCATTCGAGCGCCCGCGCGGCGGCGCGCGGATCCGCGGCCAGCGCCCGCAGCGCGGCCAGCCGCGCGCCCAGCACGGCGTCGGCGTCGAGCCCGAGCTCGGCGGCGAAATCGCGGTGCCGCGCGGCGATCGCGGCGGCGCGCGCGGCGACGTCGTCGCCGCCGCACATCGCCTGCAGCGCGTTCGTCGTGCCCGACAGCGCCGACACCACCACCAGGATGCGCGCGCCGGTCGCGTCGGCGCGCTCGCGCGCGATCCGGCCGATCGTGTCCCAGCGTTCGCGGCGCGAGACCGAGGTGCCGCCGAACTTGAGCACGATCCAGCGGTCGGGTGCGTTCATCGCGAATGTGGACGAAGGGAAGACGGGGAAGCCCGTAGAATCCGCCGCTTGCCTGCGACGACGGGCATCGCATTCTAGACGACCGGACGACACCGGAACGGACCCACGCCATGCCCGCGCGCCGCTATTTCCAGCTCGACGTGTTCGCCGACCGGCCGGGCGCCGGCAATCCGCTCGCCGTGGTCCTCGACGCCGGGGGACTGGACGACGCGGCGATGCAGGCGATCGCCCGCTGGACCCGGCTGCCCGAGACCACGTTCGTGCTGCCGCCCTCGACGCCAGGCGCGAGCTACCGGCTGCGGATCTTCAGCCCGCGCCGCGAAGTGCCCTTCGCCGGCCATCCGAGCGTGGGCACGGCGCACGTCGTGCTCGAGGCCGGCCTGGCGCAGCCGCGCGATGGACGGCTCGTGCAGGAAGGGGCCGCCGGGCTGCTGCCGCTGCGCGTGCGCGGCGAGGGACGCGAGCGCACCGTCGCGGTGCGAACGCCGCGCGCCAGCGTGGTCGAGGTCGCCGCGCCCGGCGATCCGCGACTGGCGGCCGCCCTGCCCGGCGTCGCGCCGGGCGCGCTGCCGCCGGCCGAGATGGATGGCGGCCGGCGCTGGTGGCTGTACGAAGCCGCGGACGAAGCCTCGCTCCGCGCCGCCACGCCCGACTGGGACGCGGTCGAGCGGCTGGCCGCGGCGACCGGGAGCATGGGCGTCTGCGCCTTCGCGCGCAGCCGCGATCCGGTGTACTACCTGGCGGTGCGCGCCTTCGTCGGCGCGCCGGCGCGCTTCGAGGACGCCGCTTCGGGCGCGGCCAACGCGACGCTTGCGGCCTGGCTGGCGGAACGCGACGCGCTGCCCGGCGACGGCGGCTTCTATCGCGTGAGCCAGGGCCGCGAAGTCGGGCACGATGCGATCATCGAGCTCGACGTGGACGCGGACGGGGACGTGTGGTCCGGCGGGCGTTGCCGCACGGTGGTGCGCGGCATGCTCGACTGGTCCTGACGCGTCATTCGGGGCGCACGTCCACGCGCACGCGGATGCGGTCGCCCGGGTCGTACGCGGTGCGCGTCGTATAGGTGCGGCCGGCGTATTCGTAGGTGACGTCGTACAGGTTGCCGCCGGCGGCCGGGTACGCCCCGCCGGCCGGATAGCCCTGTCGCGCGTCGACCGGATCGCACACGGTGACGCTGCCGGCACCGTCGTCGCGGTGCGCGTTGTCGTAGACCTGGCGGCCGGCGACGCCGCCCACCGCCGATCCGATCGCCGCGGTCGCGTAGCGCGCGGAACCGCCGCCGACCTGGCTGCCGACGACCGCACCGATCACCGTGCCGAGCACGCTGGCCATCGTGCGCCCGCCCTCGGTGCCGCGGCTGCGCGGCTGCGTTTCGCCGTAATAGTCGCCGTAGTAGCGGCCGTCGGGCCCGTAGTAGCCGCCCCCGGGCGCGTCGCCGGCGTAAGCGTCGCGCCGCGTGGTGCAACGCTGCGACTGCGCGGGATACGCGCCATAGCCGTCGCGCGCGCCGACCATCGGCACCACCCGGACGACGCGCGCATAGTCGTAGTAGCCGCCCGTGGTGACGGCGCTCGTGACCGGTGCGCCGTAGGGCGCGCCGTAGGCCTGCGCGGAAGCGCCGCCGCTGGCGGCCAGCGCCGCGGCGAGGAACGGGACGGCAAGGATCTTGTTCGCGGATTTCATGTCGGGCTCCGGCGCCGGGACGGCGCTCGACCGGCATCCTCCGGTCATGGCGGTTAAACGTCCCTGAACCCGCCCGGCGGCCGCCGCCGGCGTTCAGTCAGGAGCCTGCCAGCGTCGCCTCCACCGTGATCGGGACCGCGCTGAGCGCGCGCGACACCGGGCAATGCTTGCCGGCGTCGTCGGCGACGGCGCGGAAGCCGGCGGCGTCGAGCCCGGGCACGCGGCCGGTGACCTTCAGCCGGATCGCCGACAGCGACGGCCCGCCCTCCATCGACAGGTCGACTTCGGCGCGCGTGTCCAGCGCCTCGGCCACGTGCCCCTGCTCGGCGAGCTTCGCCGACAGCGCCATGGTGAAGCAGCCGGCGTGCGCGGCGGCGATGAGTTCCTCCGGATTGACGCCCTTGCGGTCGCCGAAGCGCGACGCGAAGCCGTAGGCCGTGTCGGCCATCAATCCGCTTTCGGGCGTGGAGAGCCGGCCCTTGCCGGTCTTGAGGTCGCCTTCCCAGTGGGCGGTGGCGTAGCGGGAAATGCCCATGCGTGATCCTCGAGGCGTTGGAGCGCACAGCCTACGCCCGCGCCCGTGGCGGCGGCGTGGCCGCGCTTGACCCCCGCCCGCGCCTGCGGGAGGCTTGTTTCCCCGTGGGAAGGAGTCCCGCTCATGTCGTATTCGACCGAGCAGATCCGAAACGTGGCCCTCGCAGGCCACCCCGGCGCCGGCAAGACCCTGTTGTTCGAAGCCCTGCTGCATGCCGGCGGCGCGATCCAGGCGGCAGGCAGCATCGAACGCGGGAGCACGGTCTCCGACTTCGATCCGATCGAGAAGGTGCGCGGCCACTCGGTCGACGCGGCGATCGCCAGCACCGACCATGCAGGCATCCACGTCAATCTCGTCGACACGCCCGGATACCCGGATTTCCGCGGCCCCGCGCTGTCGGCGCTGGCGGCGGTGGAAACCGTCGCGATCGTGGTGGACGCCGACGCCGGCATCGGCCACGGCACGCGCCGGATGATGGAATACGCGGCCTCGCGCGGGCTCTGCCGCGCGATCGTCGTCAACCGCATCGACCACGACGGCGTCGACGCCGCCGCCCTGCTCGAGTCGCTGCGCGCGACCTTCGGGCCGGAACTGCTGCCGTTGAACCTGCCCGCCGACGGCGGCCGCAAGGTCGTCGACTGCTTCGGCACCGGCGCCGCCGGCTCGGCCGAAGCCACCGACGCCGGCACCGTCGGCGAATGGCACCAGCGCATCATCGACCAGGTGGTCGAGGTCAACGAGACCGTCATGGACCACTACCTCGACCTCGGCGAAGGCGGCCTCTCCGGCGCCGAGCTGCACGACGCCTTCGAGCAGTGCCTGCGCGAAGGCCACCTCGTGCCCGTGTGCTTCACCTCCGCACGCACCGGCGCCGGGGTGAAGGCGTTGCTGGACATCGCCGAGCGCCTGTTCCCGCATCCGGGCGAGGCCAACCCGCCGCCGTTCGCGAAGGGCGAAGGCGCCGGCGCCGAACCCGTCGTCGCCAGGCCGGACCCGAAGGCGCACGTCATCGCCCACGTCTTCAAGATCGGCAACGATCCGTTCGTCGGCAAGATGGGCGTGTTCCGCGTCCACCAGGGCACGGTGCGGCGCGACTCGCAGCTGTTCGTCGGCGACGGCCGCAAGGCGTTCAAGGTCGCGCACCTGTTCAAGCTGCGCGGCAAGGAGCACGTCGAGGTGCAGGAAGCGATCCCCGGCGACATCGCCGCGGTTGCCAAGGTCGAGGACCTGCATTACGACGCGGTGCTGCACGACAGCCACGCCGAGGACCACCTGCACCTGGCGCCGATGGCGTTCCCGAAGCCGATGTTCGGCCTTGCGGTCGAGGCCGCCAGCAAGGGCCAGGAGCAGAAGCTCTCCACCGCGCTGCACAAGCTCGCCGAGGAGGACCCGGCGTTCGCGGTGGAGCACAATGCCGAGCTCAACGAGACCGTGCTGCGCGGCCTGTCCGACCTGCACCTGCGGGTGATGCTGGAGCGGCTGAAGGACCGCTACGGCGTGGAAGTCAGGACCCGGCCGCCGCGCATCGCCTATCGCGAAACCATCGGCGGCAAGGCCGAAGGCCACCATCGCCACAAGAAGCAGACCGGCGGCGCCGGCCAGTTCGGCGAGGTGTTCCTGCGCGTCGAGCCGCTCGCGCGCGGCAGCGGTTTCGAGTTCGCGGACGAGGTCAAGGGCGGCACGATTCCCGGGCAGTTCATCCCCGCCGTCGAGAAGGGCGTGCGCCAGGCGCTCGCCGGCGGCGCGATCGCCGGCTACCCGATGCAGGACCTGCGGGTCACCGTCTACGACGGCAAGTACCACAGCGTCGACAGCAAGGAAGTCGCATTCATCGCCGCCGGCAAGAAGGCCTTCCTGGACGCCGTCGCCAAGGCCAGGCCGCAGGTGCTCGAGCCGATCGTGGACCTGGAAGTCTCCGCGCCGGAACAGCACATGGGCGACATCAGCGGCGGGCTCGCGTCCAAGCGCGCGCGGATCAGCGGCACCGATTCGGCGCGCGGCGGCGAGATCGTGGTCCGGGCGCAGGTGCCGCTGTCGGAACTGGAAGGCTACGCCGCCGAGCTCAAGTCGGTGACCGCGGGCCGCGGCAGATACTCCTTGGATTTCAGCCACTACGAGCCGGTTCCTGCTCAGGTGCAGCAGAAGCTGGTCGAGGCGTACAAGCCTCGCCACGAGGAGGACTGACGCCCGCCGCGGCCGCTTGGCCGCCGCCGGCGTCGGAATACGTCGCGGGAAAAAAGCCGAAAAAAAAGGCTTCCGAGGACTTGGCGTCGGCGCGGACTTGCCCTACATTCCGTTTGCCGAGGGGAACTCAGGCACCGATTTTTCCGATCATCCCGATCACTCCGATAACCTCACGCGACACACAGGACACATATGGCGAAGAAGAAGGCGACAAAGAAGGCCGCTCCGAAGAAGGCCGCTGCCAAGCCGGCCGCTGCGAAGCCCATCAAGGAAGCCCTGGGCAAGAGCGGGCTGGTCTCGTACATCTCCGAGCAGACCGGCGTCGCCTCGCGCGACGTGCGCGCGGTGCTCGGCTCGCTGGAGAGCGCGGTGCACGGTTCGGTCAGCAAGAAGGGCGCGGGCACGTTCACGCTGCCGGGCCTGCTGAAGATCACCGCCGTCAACGTGCCGGCCAAGCCGAAGCGCAAGGGCATCAACCCGTTCACCAAGGAAGAGCAGTGGTTCGCCGCGAAGCCCGCCTCGGTGAAGGTCAAGGTCCGTCCGCTGAAGAAGCTCAAGGACGCGGCCGCCTGATCGATCGGCGAGCTCCGACGCTTTCCGCCTGCTCCCGGAAGGGAGCGAAGCAGGGCCGGGATCCGCAGGGATCCCGGCCCTTCTTTTTCCCTTCGCGCGGGCGCTGCTATCGTGGCGCCGCCCTTCGCCGGAGAACCGCCTTGGACCGCAAGCCCGCGACCCCGCTCCTGTTCGGCGCGTGCTGCCTCGCCGCGTGCGCGCTGCTCGCCGCATGCGGCCCCGGCGACCGCGCCGCCAGCGCCGCGCAGGCCGGCGGGGAGGCCGAGGCGCCGCTGCCGAAACCGGAAGCCGGCAGCGGTTCGATCACCGGCATGCCCGACCGGCCGGGCCCGGGCCCGGTGGGCGGATCGGTCGCCGACACCGGCGTCGATACCGGCACCGATGCCGATGCGGATGCCGGCATCCCGCCCGGCGACGCCGTCGTCGTTCCGCCGGACGACGGCACGCTGCCCGAACCCCCCGCCGACGAGACGCAACCCGCGCCGCCGATGCCCGCCGAGCCGACGCCCGCGGACGCGGCGGCCGTCGTCGACGCCTATTACGCGGCGATCGCGGCCAACCAGTATCCGCGCGCGTACGCGCTGTGGTCCGGCGGCGGCCAGGCCAGCGGCCAGACCGCGCAGCAGTTCGCCGGCGGGTTCGCCGACACCGCGTCGGTGTCCGTGGACGTGGGCACGCCGGGCCGCGTCGACGCCGCCGCCGGTTCGCGCTACGTCGAGATCCCGGTGACGGTGACCGCCACCCGCCGCGACGGCAGCGTCCACCGCTACGCGGGGGCCTACACGCTGCGCCGCGCGGTGGTCGACGGCGCGACCGCCGAGCAGCGCGCCTGGCGCATCGCCTCCGCCGACCTGCGCGAAGTGCAGCCCTGAGCCCGCCGCGCGGCGTCAGAGCTCGAAGCGGTAGCTCAGCTTGACGAGCAGCATCTCGCTGTCGCGCAGCGAGAACGCGTCGCGCAGCTGGCTCGCGTCGCCGGTCGAGAATTCGTCGTACATGTAGCCTCCGCGGCCGTACACCACGTACAGGTCGGACAGCGGCGCCAGCTCGTAGCGGTAGCGCACCTGGAAGCCGAGGTTGCGCAGGCTGAAGTCGTCGACGTGGTCGGACACCGCCACCGGCGTGCCGTCGAAGTCGGTCCGCCACGCCTGCTTGAGCTTCGCGTCCATCCCGAGCGCCTGCAGCTTGACCCGCAGCTCCTGGCGGTCGCCGATGGTCCAGTTCACGCCGGCGTCGATCTCGAGGCCGTGCTCCTCGAACGTGCCCATCAGGTCGTCGTGCTGCCACACCATCCAGTTCGGCGTGTGCTCGACGTAGCCGAGCACGAACACGTTGAACGCGTCGCTGATGAAGTAGGTCGGCTTGAGTTGCGCGTTGTAGCCGACCTGGCGGTGGTCCGGGCCGATGCCGCCGTTGTTGACGCCGAGGTTGCCGTACAGCTCCCAGTTGCCCTTGCGCGACACGTTGCGCTCGTAGAAGGCGTTGAAGCTGGGCGGCGTGCGCAGGATGCCGTTGCCGCGCAGGAAGCGGTCGTCGTAGCCGGCGCTGTTGACGTTGACCTGCATGTACTCGTTGCCGCCGTCGCGCAGCGTGCTCTGCAGCATGGCCCGGAACTGCCGCTGCAGGGCCAGGCCCTGGTCGTTGTCGGTGCCGCTGATGCGCCAGCGCCATTCGTGCGAGGCGTAGGCGGAGCCGGCCGGCAGGTCGGTGCGGCGCTTGGCCACCTGCCAGTGCGCGTAGTTGAGGTTCGCGCGCGACAGGTAGCCGAAGTCGTTGATCTGCAGGTCCCGGCCGAAATGCATCGCCAGCCATTGCGAGCGCCAGCCGTCGCCGGCGTTGTAGTCGGCCCAGACCGTGGCGCCGCTGCCGCGCGTCGAGTCGCCGCCCTGGTCGATCTGGCTGCCGATCAGGCGCGTCTGGATGTTCCACTTGTCCGTCGGCCGCCAGTTGTGGTCGACGCCGACCACGGTCGCGTCGCGGTCGAGCCAGGGGTGCTCGACCTGCGTGACCATCAGGCCCACGTTCTGCTTGTCGTAGTCGCGCACCACGCGCAGCGCGCGGAACGAGCGGCCGGCGGCGTCCGCCTCCTCCGCCGCGAACAGGCCGTACTTGTACGCGCCGAGGCTGCCGTTGAGCTTGACCGCCGCGGTGATGTCGCCGGGGCCGCTGCCGTCGTCCGCGGGACCGCCGACGCGGCGCGTGTACAGCAGCTGGCTGTTGTCCGAAGGCGTGCCGAAGTCGAAGATGCCCTGGTTCTCGGTGAAGAACGGGCGCTTGTCGCTGAAGAAGGTTTCGTTGGCGCCGAAGTTGACGACGAGGTCGTCGCTCTCCACCTGGCCGAAGTCCGGGTTGATCGTCGCCGTCAGCTGGGTCTGGCCGTTGGGCTTCCAGAAGATGTCGGCGCCGCCGTCCATGTGTTCCTTGCCGGCGACGTTGTCGTAGGTGGTCACCGCGTACGGCGTGATCGCCAGCAGCGACTGGCTGTAGACCGGCACGGTGACCTGCTCGAAGTCGGACATGAAGCGCGGCAGCGTGAAGCTCGCCGCCGGCCAGGCCAGGCGCTCGCCGGTCGAGCCGACCACGCGGTCGAGGTAGATGCCCATCGTGCGCTTGCCGTCCACGCCCTTGCGCATCGGCGCGATGTACCAGGGGATCAGCATCTCCACCGACCAGGTGTCGCCGTCCTCGCTGACCGCGTGCTTCCAGTTGCCGTCCCAGTCCTTGCTGAACTGGGTCTCGTTGACGATGGTCGCGTCCTGGATGCCGTCCGTCAGGTTGACGGTGAAGTTGTATCCGCTGCGGCCGTCGCCGTCGAAGTCCACCATCAGGTTGACGCGATCGACCTGCGCATCCTCGTCGCGCTGGGTGCGGCGGTAGGTGCGCGGCACGCTGGCCGGCTGGGTGTTGCGGAAGCCGATCGCCAGGCCTTCGGGCGTCGCCAGGATCCAGGCCTCGGTCGGGTACGGCGAAGGCGCGCGGGTCAGCGGATCGACCACGCGGAAATCGGTGACGTGCTGGGCGCCCTGCCATTCCGCGGGATCGATGCGGCCGTCGACATCGATGGCCGCCCAGGCGGGCGCGGCGAGGAGCGACAGGAGGACGAAGGCGGTCGGGCGGTTGCGCATGGTCGGGCCGTGGGTTCGGATGCTGCATGGTGGCGGACGACGCGGCCGCCGCCGACTGGCATTGGTCATTGCAACCTTCGGGCGAACGGCCGCATCGCGGGCGCCGGCGCGGCCTCAGGACTTCGGTCCGGTCGGCGGCACGCCCATCCCGGGCGGCGGCGCGACGGGGTTCCGGCGCACCCACATCCGCCCCGCGGCGAGGTCGAGCGTCACGATCCAGTCCTTGAGGAAGGGCATGCCGAGGTTGCCGTCGATGTTCATGTCGGGCGTGAAGGCCAGGCCCTCGGCGACGATGCCGTCGGCGACCCGGATGCGCACCGGCTGCGGCCCCTTGCCCTCGGGATCGAGGCCGAACAGCGCCGCATAGGGCTTCGAGACGAGGAGCGTGCCGCCGTTGCCGCTGTCCAGCTCGAAGCGCGCCGTGCCCTGCGGTGTCGGTACCTCGACGTTGACGGCCAGCGCGAGGCCCTGCACTTCGTGCGACAGGCTGACCGGGAGCTCGCGGGCGCCCGCGACGCGGCGCGCGGCGCTTCCGGGCGACTCGACGTAGAGATGGCCGCCGGCGAAATCCAGGGTGATGGTGCGCCCGGCGAACACGTCCAGCGCGAGCAGTCCCTCGATCGGCTCGGCGTCCTTCGCCAGCAGCGGCGCCACCTGCATCACGCCGGCGACAGGCGCGGCGAGCGGCATGCCGTCGGCCTCGAAGCGGAAGCCGTCGCAGCGCGGCATGTCCAGGCGCTTGCCGGTCATGGTGAATCCGCCGAGGTTGCCCCAGGGCTTGCAGCCGCCGGCCGCGGCGAATTCGGGCGACACCACCGTATGCCCGCCGGCGGTGTCGAAGGCCATCAGGCCGGTCTTGCCGCCGGCGGCCACGCGCACCGCGACGCTGCGGCGGTAAGGCTCGAGCTGGAGCGTGGCGAGCGGTCCGGACGACGCGGCCACGGCGGGCACGGGCGCCTGCGCGCGCGACGCGCCGGCGGGCTGCAGCGCGAACGCGACGGCGAGCACGGACAGGGAACGGACGATGCGCATGGGACGGCTCCGTGGAAAGGCGCGCCATCCTCGGCGGCGCGCGCGGCGCCGCCTACTGTCGTCGGTCATTGCAACCCTTTCCCGTGCCCGCACATCCGGCGCGGGCGGATCCGCTCAGCGCTTGGGCGAGAGCATCGTCCCGCGGCACTTCCTCGAGCCGCAGTGGCAGGCCCAGATCTTCTTGAGCTTCGCGGTATGCGGCTCGTCCAGGACGATGCCGTAGTCGTAGGTCAGTTCCTCGCCCGGCTTGATGGCGCGCTTCGCCTCGATGTAGACGCGCGACTTGCGCGGATCGTCCTCGTTCTCGTCGAGGACCGCCTCGCAGTTCGGGTCGCAGCTGAAGTTGATCCAGCGCGCGCTGTTGCCCTCGTGGTTGGCGTCGATCACCCACTCGTCGTTCAGGGTGAACAGGAAGGTGTGGCCGCTGTCCGGGTCGGCGGTGTCGTCCGCGTCCACTTCGGCGTGCGTGCGGCGCCGGCCCTTGTACTCGATGACGCGCTCGCCCCTGGCGATCGGCTGCAGGGCGAAAACGCCGTTGCCGTGGATGCTGGACTTGCGGGCGACGATCTTGCGGGGCATGCGGGGCACCTGCTGGAAAACGCACATTGTCGCCGCTGGCAGGTGAAGCCGCCATCCTTGCTGGCCGGTCGCGCGCCCGGCCTGCGTTTCGAGCCTTGTTTTCCGAGCCGAGGCCAATGCCATGTTCCGCGATCGCGCTACTTCCGCCCGCGCTGCGACACAGGTCGCAGCCGTCCTCCTGCTGCCCGCCGCACTCGCCGCCTGCAACGGCCCCGCCTCGAACGGCGGCGCCATCACCAGCGCGCACGCCGCGACGGCAGGTGCAACCGGAGCGGCCGCTGCCGGACAGGTCGAACGCGGGGCCTACCTCGCCGTGATCTCCGGCTGCAACGACTGCCACACGCCCGGCTACGCCGAGTCCGGCGGCCAGGTGCCGCGCGAGCGCTGGCTCGTGGGCTCCGCGCTGGGGTGGCAGGGCCCGTGGGGCACGACCTATCCGGCCAACCTGCGGCTGAAGCTGCAGTCCATGGACGAACAGGCGTGGCTCGACTACAGCGCGACCCTGCACACGCGGCCGCCGATGCCCGACTTCGCGATCCGCGCCATGTCGGAGGACGACCGGCGCGCCCTGTACCGCTTCGTGCGCTCGCTGGGCCCGGCGGGCGAACCGGCGCCGGGCTACCTGCCGCCGGGGACAGACGCCCCGTTGCCCTTCGTGAAGTGGATGCTGCCGTCGCCGCCGCCGGCGGCCGCCGCGGGACGCCCGGCCGCCGGCTGAACACGCGCCGGGGCCGGATTGGCCGGCCTCCCCGGAAAATCGTACAATTTCGGTACGATTCGAAAGGGCCGGCCATGCTTCGCGTCACCCGCCTCACCGACTACGCCACCGTCGTCCTGACCGTGCTCGCCGCGCGGGCGGGCCGCGTGCTCAGCGCGACGGAACTGGCGGAGGCCGCCGGCCTGGAAGTGCCGACCGTCGCGAAGGTGCTCAAGCCGCTCGCGCAGGCGGGCCTGGTCGAAGGCTTCCGCGGCGCCGGCGGCGGATACCGGCTGGCGCGCGAGGCGGGCGCCATCACCCTGGTCGAGGTGGTCGAGGCGATGGAAGGCCCGCTCGGCATGACCGAATGCAGCATCCACGGGGGCAACTGCGGCATCGAGGCGTCCTGCGGCGTGCGCGCCAACTGGCGCCGGATCAACGACGTCGTCGCCGATGCGCTGCGCGGCGTGACCCTGGCGCAGATGCTCGCACCGCCGCCCGCGACCGCGCCGGCGCGCGCCACGCGCAAGGCCATCCCGGCGACGCTGGCGAACCACTGAGGCAAGCATGTCGAACGCAGCCGCCAACACCGAGATCCTGCACCAGCTGGGCCGTCGCTACGACGCCGGCTTCGTCACCGACATCGAGTCCGACTCGCTGCCGCCCGGCCTGTCGGAAGACATCGTGCGCGCGCTCTCGGCGCGCAAGGGCGAGCCGGGATGGATGACGGAATGGCGCCTGGCCGCCTATCGCCACTGGCTGACGATGCCCGCGCCGCACTGGGCGAAACTGGAGATCGCGCCGATCGATTTCCAGGCGATCAGCTACTACTCCGCGCCCAAGGGTCCGAAGTACAAGTCGCTGGACGACGTGCCGAAGGAACTGCTCGACACCTACGACAAGCTCGGCGTACCGCTGCACGAGCGCGCGAAGCTGGCCGGCGTGGCGGTGGACGCGGTGTTCGACTCGGTCAGCGTCGGCACCACTTTCCGCAAGGAGCTCGCGGAGAAGGGGATCATCTTCTGCTCGATGTCCGAGGCCATCAGGGAACATCCGGCGCTGGTGCAGCAGTACCTCGGCTCGGTCGTGCCCACCGGCGACAACTACTTCGCCGCGCTGAATTCGGCCGTGTTCTCCGACGGCTCGTTCGTGTTCATCCCGGCCGGCGTGCGCTGCCCGATGGAGCTGAGCACCTACTTCCGGATCAACGCCGGCCACACCGGCCAGTTCGAGCGCACGCTGATCGTCTGCGAGGACCGCGCCGAGGTCTCCTACCTCGAGGGCTGCACCGCGCCGATGCGCGACGAGAACCAGCTGCATGCCGCGGTGGTCGAGCTGGTCGCGCTCGAGGACGCGAAGATCAAGTACTCGACGGTCCAGAACTGGTATCCCGGCGACGAGAACGGCGTCGGCGGCATCTACAACTTCGTGACCAAGCGCGCCGAATGCCGCGGCGCGCGCAGCAAGGTGACGTGGACGCAGGTCGAGACCGGCTCGGCGATCACCTGGAAATACCCGTCCTGCGTGCTGCTGGGCGACGACTCGGTCGGCGAGTTCCACTCGGTGGCGCTCACGCACCACCGTCAGCAGGCCGACACCGGCACCAAGATGATCCACGTCGGCAAGCGCACCAAGTCGAAGATCGTCAGCAAGGGCATCAGCGCGGGCCGCGGGCAGAACTCGTACCGCGGCCTGGTGAAGGTCGAGCGCAGCGCCGAGGGCGCGCGCAACCACACCCAGTGCGACTCGCTGCTGATCGGCAAGCAGTGCGGCGCGCACACCTTCCCGTACATCGAGGTCAAGCATCCCTCCGCGACCGTGGAGCACGAGGCGACGACTTCGAAGATCAGCGACGACCAGCTGTTCTACTGCCGCAGCCGCGGCATCGGCGAGGAGGACGCGGTGTCCATGATCGTCGACGGCTTCTGCAAGCAGGTGTTCCGCGAGCTGCCGATGGAGTTCGCGGTCGAAGCCAAGAAGCTGCTCGAAGTCTCCCTCGAAGGCGCGGTCGGCTGAGCGATGCGTGCGCTCCTCGCCCTTCTGATGCTGCCTGCGATCGGCCCCGCCGTCGCGCAGGACGTCGTCCACGCGCATCCGCTTTGCGCCCATGCGGGGGACACCATCGAGTACAACGCCTGTTCCGCGGAGGAACTGGCACAGGCCCGCGCAGCGCTCGATTCGACGTTCCGTGCCACGCTGGCCAAGTGGCACGACAGCCCCGAAACGGTCGCGGCCCTGCAACGTTCGCAGGACGCGTGGCGTGCCGCCTTCGAGGCGGACGTCGCTGCACGTTTCGCGGAAACCGACGCGGCGAGGGCGCGCGGCGAGTGGGTGGGCACGGCGTACCAGTCAGCCCACAACTGGTACGAGGCCGGGCGCGTGCAGGATCGTGCCGACCATTTGTGCGAATTCCTGCGCGGCGGACCCTACGGCGAGCGATCCACCGACTCCTGCGAACACCTGGTGCGCGCCGCACTGGGCGAAACCGCGAACTGATCCGGAAACATCATGCTGAAGATCGACAACCTCCACGCGTCCATCAACGGCCGCGAAATCCTCAAGGGCCTCACGCTCGAAGTGAAGCCCGGCGAGGTGCACGCCATCATGGGGCCGAACGGCGCGGGCAAGTCCACGCTCGGCAACGTGCTGTCGGGACGCGACGGCTACGACGTCACCGCAGGTTCGGTGCTGTTCGAGGGCCGCGACCTGCTGGCGCGCGAACCGGAGGAGCGCGCGGCCGACGGCGTGTTCCTCGCCTTCCAGTACCCGGTCGAGATCCCGGGCGTGAACAACACCTATTTCCTGCGCAGCGCGCTCAACGCGCAGCGCCGCGCCCGCGGCGAAGCCGAACTCGACTCGATGCAGTTCCTGAAGAAGGTGCGCGAGAAGCTCGCCGTGCTGCACCTCGACGACCGCCTGCTGCAGCGCGGGGTCAACGAGGGCTTTTCCGGCGGGGAGAAGAAGCGCAACGAGATCTTCCAGCTGGCCGTGCTCGAGCCGAAGCTCGCGATCCTCGACGAGACCGATTCGGGCCTCGACATCGACGCGCTCAAGGCCGTGGCCGACGGCGTCAATGCGCTGCGCTCGCCGGAGCGCGCGTTCCTGGTGATCACGCATTACCAGCGCCTGCTCGACTACATCCGCCCCGATGTGGTGCACGTGCTCGCCGACGGCCGCATCGTCGAGACCGGCGGGCCGGAGCTCGCGCTCGAGCTCGAGCAGCACGGCTACGCCTGGCTGAAGGATCGCGTCGCGCCGGAGGCCGCCGCGCGATGAGCGCCCTGCTCGACTCGCTCGCCGCGGGCTTTTCCGGCGACGCCGCACGGCGCGCGGCGCTGGACGAGGCGCTGCGCGACGGGCTGCCGCCGCCGCGCACCGAAGCCTGGAAGTACACGCCGCTGCGCGCGCTCGAGCGCCGCAGCTTCGCGCCCGCCGCCGGGCAGGCGCCGGCGGCGCTGGACGCCGCCTCCGATGCCGCGCTGGCCGCGATTCCCGCGCCGCGCATGGTGTTCGTGAACGGCCGCTTCGACGCCGCCCGCTCGGACCTCGCCGCGCTTCCCGCCACGCTGTCGCTGCGCACGCTGCCCGACGCGCTGTCCGACCCCGACCCGCGCGCCGCCAACTTCATGCAGCGCCGCTACGCGCGCGCCGACGAAGTGTTCGCGCGCCTCAATGCGGCGCTGGCCGGCGACGGCTTCGTGCTCCGCCTGGCGGAGAACGCGCGCCTCGCCGCGCCGCTGCACGTCGTGTTCGCGGGCGCGCCCGCCGACGCCGACCAGGCCTGGCACCTCCGCCACTTCATCGAGCTGCGCCGGGGCGCCGAGGCGGCGATCGTCGAACACCACCTCGGCGTCGGCGACCACGCCCACCTCGGCAACGCGCTGCTGCACGTGCACCTCGCCGCGGGCGCCACGCTGCAGCACGTCCGGCTGCAGGCCGAATCCGCGCGCGCCACGCTCGTCGCCCGCACCGATGCGGTGCTCGCGCGCGGCGCGCGCTACGAACGCCTCGACCTGGAGCTCGGCGCCGCGCTGGGCCGCCATGAGCTCAACGTGCGCCTCGAGGGCGAAGGCGCGATGCTGCTCGCCAACGGCGTGCAGCTCGCCGACGGCCGCCGCCACGTGGATACGCGCCTGGGCATCGAACACATCGCCCGCGACACTGCCTGCGACCTGTCGTGGCGCGGGATCGCCGCGGGGCGCGCGCGCGCCGTCTTCCACGGCGGCATCACCATCCGCGCGGGTGCCGACGGCACCGACGCCAGCCTGTCGAACAAGAACCTGCTGCTGTCGGACCAGGCCGAAGTGGACAGCCAGCCGGTGCTCGAGATCCACGCCGACGAGGTGAAGGCCGCGCACGGCGCCACCGTCGGCCAGCTCGACCCGACCGCGATGTTCTACCTGCGCTCGCGCGGCCTGCCCGAAGCGCAGGCGCGCAGCCTGCTCACCGCCGCGTTCTGCCACGAAGCGCTGGTCGCGTTCGATCCGGCGCTGCGCGAGCCCGCGGCCGCGATGCTCGATCGCGCGCTTGCGGCCCTGGAGTCGGGCGCATGAACACGTCGCCCGTCGACTGGGACCGGGTCCGCCTCGACTTCCCGCTGCTGGCGCGGCAGGTCCACGGCAAGCCGCTCGTCTACTTCGATTCCGCGAACACCGGCCAGAAGCCGCTCGCGGTCATCGAGGCGGTGGACGGCTTCTACCGCCACCACAACGCCAACGTCAGCCGCGCCGTGCACGCGCTCGGCGCCGAGGCCACCGAAGCCTACGAAGGGGCGCGCGGCAAGCTCGCGCGGCACCTCAACGTGCGCGCCGACGAACTCGTGCTGACCAGCGGCACCACGTTCGCGCTGAACCTCGTCGCGTATTCGTGGGGGCTGCCGCGGCTCGGCGCCGGCGACACCGTCCTCCTCACGCGCATGGAGCACCACGCCAACATCGTGCCCTGGCAGCTCGTCGCGGAGCGCACCGGCGCGACGATCAGGGTCGCCGAGTTGCTCCCCGACGGATCGCTCGACCTCGACGCGCTGCAGGCGGCGATGACGCCGGACGTGAAGCTGCTCGGCGTCGCCCATGTCTCCAACGTGCTCGGCACCGTGAATCCCGTGCGCGACATCTGCCGCATGGCGCGGAAGCGCGGCATCGTCACGGTGGTCGACGGCTCGCAGGCGCTGCCGCACATGGCGGTGGACGTCGCCGCGATCGGCTGCGACTTCTACGCCCTCACCGGCCACAAGATGTACGGCCCGACCGGCACCGGCGCGCTGTGGGCGCGCCGCGAGCACCTGCAGGCGATGCCGCCCTTCCTGGGCGGCGGCGAGATGATCCGCGAGGTGCGCTTCGAAGGCACCGTGTTCGCCGATCCGCCGCACCGCTTCGAAGCGGGCACGCCGAACATCGCCGGCCACGTCGGGCTGGGCGCGGCCGTCGACTACCTCGACGCGATCGGCATGGACGCCATTGCCGCACGCGAGCGCGAACTGCACGCGCACCTCGAGGAGGAGATGCGCAAGGTCGAAGGCCTGCGCATCGTCGGCGAGGCGCCGGGCAAGGCCGCCGTCACCTCGTTCCTGGTCGAGGGCGCGCACGCGCACGACCTCGCCACGCTGCTCGACCTCGAAGGCGTGGCGGTGCGCTCGGGCCACCACTGCGCGCATCCGCTGATGCACTTCTACGGCGTGCCGGCGACGTGCCGCGCGTCGCTGGCCTTCTACAACACGCACGCGGAGGTGGAAGCGTTCATCGCCGCGTTGCGCAAGGTGCGGAACCTGCTCGCATGACGACCGCCACCGCCCCATTCGCCATCGCGTTCCGCGACGCCACCGCCGGCGACGTCGACGCGATCGTCGCGCTCGTGACCTCCGCCTATCGCGGCGAAGCCAGCCGCGCCGGATGGACCACCGAGGCCGACCTGCTCGACGGCAACCGCATCGATCCCGGCGTGCTGCGCGGCGACATCGAACGCCCCCTGAGCCGCGTGCTGCTCGCGTCGCAAGGCGGCGACCTCGTCGCCTGCGCCCACGTCGCGGTCGTGGACGGCGCCGGCTATTTCGGCATGTTCGCGGTGCGCCCCACCCTGCAGGGCGGCGGCCTCGGCCGCGCGGTGCTCGCCGAGGCGGAGCGCGTCGTCCGCAACGACTGGGGCCTGGCGACGATGCGCATGACCGTCATCGACGTGCGCGAGGAGCTGATGGCCTGGTACGAGCGCCGCGGCTACCGCCGTACCGGCGTCAAGAAGCCTTTCCCCGCGGTCGACCCCCGCTTCGGCATCCCGAAGCGCGACGACCTGCGTTTCGAGGTGATGGAAAAAGGACTGCGGTGATGGGCGACTGGGTGCGGGTCTGCGCGACGTCGGAGCTGCTGCCGGGCGAGAAGGCGGTCGCCTGGGACGGCGGCACCGCCATCCTCGTCTTCAACTACGACGGCGACTACTACGCGCTCGAGGACCTGTGCAGCCACGAGGACTTCGAGCTCTCCGCCGGCTGCTACGACGCAGACGAGGCGACCATCGAGTGCGTGCTGCACGGCTCGAAGTTCGACGTCCGGGACGGCCGCGCCCTGAACCCGCCGGCCTACGCGCCGGTGGCCAGATTCCCGGTCAAGGTCGAGGACGACGCGGTCTGGACCCGCGACGACCGGGGATAGCCGCCCGGCGGAAGACGCGATTGCTGTTGCGAATCATTCTCATTGCGGAATAGAATGGCGCCGCGGCCCCAGCGGCCTTCCCGTTCACTTCCCGCGATCCGTCCGATGCCCCCTATCCAGCGCCGCAAGCACGCGGCCCCGTCCCGCCCCGCGCCCGGCTCCCTCCCCCTCGCCGCCGCGCTGATGACCGGCCTCGCCCTGGCCACGCCGTTCGCGGCGGCGGCCCAGGACGCGCCCGCCCCCGCCCCCGCGCCCGCGCCCGGCGCCGAAGACACGGCCGGCGCCCCGTCCGCCGGCGGCCCGTCCGCAGGCGACCAGGTCCGCACGCTCCGCCAGGTCGAGGTGGTCGGGGATGCGGTGCGCCGCGACAAGCTCGCCTCCCCGCGGTTCACCCAGACCCTGCAGGACACGCCGCAGACCATCGAGGTGATCGGCAAGGAACTGCTGCAGCAGCAGGGCGCCACCACGCTCACCGAAGCGCTGCGCAACAGCCCGGGCGTCGGCACCTTCTACGCCGGCGAGAACGGGGCCACCAGCACCGGCGACACCTTGTACATGCGCGGCTTCGACAGCTCGGGCAGCATCTTCGTCGACGGCGCGCGCGACCTCGGCGCGGTCTCGCGCGACCTGTTCAACATCGAGCAGGTGGAGGTGGTGAAGGGTCCCGCCGGCACGGACACCGGCCGCTCGGCGCCGACCGGCTCGATCAACATGGTGAGCAAGCAGGCCAACCTGTCCGAGGGCACGAGCGCAAGCGCGTCCTTCGGCGCCGACGGACAGCGCCGCGCCACCGCCGACATCAACGCGACGCTGGGCGCGACCAGCGCGCTGCGCGTCAACGCGCTGTGGCAGGACAGCGACGTCGTCGGCCGCCATCGCGTGAACAACTCGCGGCGCGGCATCGCACCCTCGCTGGGCTTCGGCCTGGGCACCGGCACGCGCGTGTTCCTCGACCTCCTGTACGTCGAACAGGACAACATCCCCGACGGCTTCGTGCCGACGATCGGCCTGCCGGACTGGCTGCCGCAGCCCGGCCTCGAGCAACTCGCCGGGCATCCGGTCGATCCGCACGGCTACTACGGCAGCCCGCTCGACCACGACGACGTGACCGCGAAGATGGCGACGCTGCGCTTCGAGCACGACTTCTCCGCCACCCTCAAGCTCGCCAACACGCTGCGCTGGGGCAGTACCGCGCAGGACTACTTCATCACCTCGTACACCGCCACCGGCGGCACCGCGGGCGACGAGCAGGCCGGCCACATCCACTGGACCGACAAGGACGACCTGTCGACCTACACCCTGGACCGCACGAACTTCAGTACGCGCGACCAGCGCAACCGCATCCTCACCGACCAGCTCAACCTGCGCGCCGACTTCAACACCGGCGCGGTCGCGCATTTCCTCACCACCGGGCTGGAGCTCACCCGCGAGGAACAGCGGTCGAACGCCATCGCCACCAGCGGCAGCCTGCCGCCGATCGGGCTGTACGACCCGGACTGGGCCGACGCCGGCACGCTGGAATACCACCGCAGCGGCGCGGTCTCCAACGGCCGCACCGACACCACCGCGGCCTATCTGTTCGACACCCTGAAGTTCGGCGAACGCTTCCTGTTGAGCGCCGGCGTCCGCGCCGATCATTACACGACCGACTACGACGCCACCGCCGTCTGCACCACGACCGTTCCGCTGCCGCGCAACGGCGTCGCCTGCCCGGCCGGGGTGGCCAATGGAACGGTCGTGCCCTCGGCCGACCTGCGCGCGTCCGGCACGCTGCTCAACTACAAGCTCGGCGCCGTCTACAAGCCGGTCGAATCGCTGAGCCTCTACGCGAACGCCGCGCTGTCGCAGCAGCCGCCCGGCAGCGCCAACTTCAGCCTGAGCACCGCGGCCAACAGCGCCGACAACATCGACAACGATCCGCAGAAGGCCAGGACCTACGAGGTCGGCGCCAAATGGCTCGTCGCCCCCCATGCCGCCACGCTGAACCTCGCGCTGTTCCGCACCGACGTGACCAACGAGATCGCCGCCGATCCCGATGCGCCGGGCGGCTACTCGCAGACCGGCAGGAAGCGCGTGCAGGGGATCGAGGCCTCGCTCGTCGGCAACATCACCGACCACTGGGACCTGTCGCTGGGTTACCTGCACCAGGACGCGAAGATCGAGGAAGGCCCCAACCTCGCCGCGGACGGGACGAGCAACCTGACCTACACGCCCGCGAACGCCTTCACCGGCTGGAGCAGCTACCAGTTCGCCTCGGGCCTGACCCTCGGCGGCGGCATCCGCTACACCTCGGGCCTGCACAAGGGCACCGACGGCGCGGTCGGCACGCCGGCCCGCACCCGGTCGTGGGTGGTGTACGACGCGGTGGTCTCCTACCCCGTCGGCGACCGCCTCACGCTGCGCCTGAACGCCTACAACCTGTTCGACAAGCGCTACGTGGCCTCGATCAACAAGAGCGGCTACCGCTACGCCCCGGGCACGCCGCGCACCTTCCTGCTGAGCGCCGATTTCGTCTTCTGAGGAGGCTGCGATGCTGCTGCACATCCCCGGCGTGCTCGAACGCGAACAGCTCGCGCGCATCCGCGCGGCGCTGGAGGCGGCCGACTGGGTGGACGGCCGGCAGACCGTGGGTGCACAGGGCGCGCAGGTCAAGCGCAACCTGCAGCTCGCGGAAGACTCGCCGCTGCGGCGCGAGCTCGGCGCGGTCGTGCTCGCGGCGCTGGCGCGCAACCCGCTGTACTTCGCCGCCGCGCTGCCGCTGCGCACGCTGCCGCCGCGCTTCAACCGCTACGAAGGCGGCGGCGCCTATGGCGCGCACGTCGACGGCGCGGTGATGGCGCTGCCCGCCGGCGCGGACGGCGGCCTGCCGGGCGAGTCCGGCTACGTGCGCAGCGACCTGTCGTGCACGCTGTTCCTCAGCGAACCCGACGAGTACGACGGCGGCGGCCTGGTCGTCGACGACACCTACGGCGAGCACGAAGTGAAGCTGCCCGCCGGCGACCTGATCCTGTATCCCTCGGGCAGCCTGCACCGGGTCGAACCGGTGACGCGCGGCGCGCGCATCGCCTCGTTCTTCTGGATCCAGAGCATGGTGCGCGACCTCGAGCAGCGGCAGCTGCTGTTCCAGCTCGACACCTCGATCCAGGCGCTGGCCGCTGTCGGCGCCGACGCGTCGCCGGACAGTCGCGACGCGCTGCTGCGCCTCACCGGCATCTACCACAACCTCCTCCGGCGCTGGGCCGAGACCTGACCCCATGACCAAGGCGAAACCGAACGTCGCCGCGCGCCCGCGCGGCAACCACCGCACCTACCGCTGGATCCGCCAGCTGCACCTCTGGATCGGCGCCTGGGGCGCGATCGCGGCGATCGTCTACGGCTACACCGGCCTGGTGATGAACCACCGCATGGGCGACAACGCCTGGCCGCAGGGGGACAGCGTCGAAGCCGGACGCGTCGTGCTCGATGTGCCCGCCGCGGCGCGCGCCTCGGCCGAGGACCTGTCGAAATGGCTGCTGAAGTCGCAGGGCCTCGACGCGCAGACGATCCGCAAGGGCGCGCCGCGCGGCGCGCCGGAGGGCGCCGCCGAACAATGGAACCTCTCGGGGGGCAACGCGCGCCAGTCGTGGGCGCTGCAATACAAGCCCGGCGACGCCACCGCGGAGATCAGGCACAACCGGCAGAGCTGGCTGGCCGCGTTCAACCGCCTGCACAAGACGGTCGGCGGCGGCTTCGCCTGGGTGCTGCTCGCCGACAGCTTCGCGATCGCGATGCTGCTGCTCGGCTTGTCGGGCATCTGGATGTGGGCGCGCGGCCGCACGCCGAAACAGCTGGCGGTGAGCGTGTTCGCCGCCTCGCTGCTCGTGCTCGCGGCGGTGCTCGGGCCGGCGCTGGCCTGACGGCGGCGCCGTTGCTCAGTCGGCGGCGTCGCCGTTCCCGCCGTCCGCCGCGCCGGTCGCAGGCAGGCCTGCCGGAAGCAGGCGGATCACCAGCAGCTCGCCGCCGCCGTCGAGCGGGTAACGCCGGCGCGAAGCGGCACCTCCCGGCAGCAGGAGCGTGTCGCCCTGCGCCGCGTCCACGGTCGCGCCGCCGTCCTGGAGACGAACCTGCCCGGCGAGCACGTGCAGCGCCCAGGTGCTCGCCGGTTCCGCGAACAGCAGCATCGAACCGACCAGTGGCCGGTGCCACAGCCGCGCCTCGACGGCTTCGCGCTTCCACATCAGGTTGAAGTCGCGCGTCGGTCCGTCGACCAGTTCGCCGCGCAGCGCGCGCTCGCCGGAAAAGCGCAGGCGCTCGTGCGGCGGATGCAGCTCGACGAGTTCGCCGTCGTCGAAGCGCAGGCGCAGGCCGTTGCCTTCCAGCAACACCAGCTCGCGGTCCACGCCGTGAAAGGCGGAGAACGGCGCGTCCTCGTCGATCTCGGCGATCGACAGCCGCCAGTCCCAGCCCTTCCCGCCTGCCGCAGGATGCGCGTGGATCTCGCGGGTCCAGCCCGCGCCGTTGCGCCAGCGCTCGCGCCTGTAGTCCTGCGCGCGCAGCAGGCGCGGCGCGTCGTCGTCCGGTTCCATGCGCGCAGTGTAGCCGCCGGATGCGCGACCGCCGGCCCCGGCGAGGGGGGATAGGGCCGGCGGCCGCGCGGAAATCACTTCCGCGCCGGAGGGCGCGCGGCCGGGCGTGCGGCGGGACGCGCCGGCCGCTGCACCGGCGCCGCGGCCGTGCCGAAGACGATGCGGTCGCGGTTCTTCTCGATGGTCTTCAGGCCGATGCCCTTGACCTGCGCCAGCTGCTCCGGGGTGTGGAAGGCGCCGTGCGCCTTGCGGTACGCGACGATCGCCTCCGCCTTCGAGCGGCCGATGTTCAGCAGGCCCGCATCGATGGTCGCGGCATCGGCGGTGTTGATGTTGACGCGATCGGCGGCGGACGCCGTCGCCGGCGCGGCGGCGCCCACCAGCGCGCTGGCGGCGAGCAGCATGCCCAGCGTGAGCGAGCGCGGCACGGCGGTGAAGGTCTTCATGGCTTTCCTCCCTGGCTGCGGCCTCGATCGGCCGATGGATCCAGTCTTCCCTCGCGCCGCGCTGCGCGATATCGGCGAAACCCGCTTCCCGCCGCGGGAAAACGCCGTTCCCGGGGTAGGAAAAGGCCGTCGCGACACGCCCCGGCGTAGAATCGACGGCTGATCCGCAACCCGGGAGCCCGCATGCCCGCCAGCCAGTTCGATGCCGCGCGCGCCGACCGCTTCGTTTCCGCCAAGTGGGACGACGACATCGTCCCGCGCCTGGTCGAGTACATCCGCATCCCGAACAAGTCGCCGATGTTCGACGCGGACTGGGTCGCGCACGGGCACATGGATGCCGCGGTCGCGCTGATGGAGGGCTGGGCGAAGGCGCAGCCGATCGACGGCCTGGTCGTCGAGGTGGTGCGCCTGGAAGGCCGCACGCCGCTGATCTACCTCGAGGTGCCGGCGAACGGCCCGTCGGTCGGCGACGACTGCGTGCTGCTGTACGGCCACCTCGACAAGCAGCCCGAGATGACCGGCTGGGACGAGGACCTCGGCCCGTGGAAGCCGGTGCTCAAGGGCGACCGCCTGTACGGCCGCGGCGGCGCCGACGACGGCTACGCGATCTTCGGCTCGCTCGCGGCGCTGATGGCGCTGCGAGAACAGGATGCGCCGCACGCGCGCTGCGTGATCCTGATCGAGGCCTGCGAGGAGTCCGGCAGCTACGACCTGCCCGCCTACGTCGACCATCTCGCCGCCCGCATCGGCAAGCCGTCGCTGGTGGTGTGCCTCGACTCCGGCTGCGGCAACTACGAGCAGCTGTGGTGCACGACCTCGCTGCGCGGCCTCGCCGGCGGCAACCTCACCGTCAAGGTGCTGGAGGAAGGCGTGCACTCCGGCGACGCCTCCGGCATCGTGCCGTCGAGCTTCCGCCTGCTGCGCCAGCTGCTGTCGCGCATCGAGGACGAGGACACCGGTCGCATCCTGCTCGACGGCCTCCATTCGCCGATCCCCGACGACCGCCGCGCGCAGGCGACCAAGGTCGCGCAGGTGCTCGGCGAGGAAGTGTTCGACAAGTTCCCGCTGCTGCCCGGCATGACGCCGATGTCGGACAGGCTCGACGAGCTCGTGCTCAACCGCACGTGGCGCCCGGCGCTGTCGATCACCGGCGCCGACGGCATCCCGCCGCTGGCCTCGGCCGGCAACGTGCTGCGCCCGCAGACGTCGGTGAAGCTGTCGCTACGCCTGCCGCCCACGCTCGACGGCAAGCGCGCCGGCGAGTTGCTGAAGGAAGCGTTGCTGCGCGACCCGCCGAACGGCGCGCAGGTCACGCTCGACCTC
>DASTWT010000207.1:0-7118 GCA_035765815.1 Luteimonas sp.
TACAAGAACGCGTATCCGAACTACCACGTGCCGAAGATCGGCGGCCAGGCCGCGCCCTACCTCGTCAACGCATTGACCGAGTACACGGACGGCAACCGCAAGCACCCGACGATGCAGGCGCAGGCCGAAAGCTTCTCGGCGCAGGACATCGCCGACATCGCCGCCTATCTTTCGAGCCTGAAGTGAGCAGCCCCATGACGAAGCCCACCGTCCTCGCCATCGCCCTGCTCGCCGCCGCCGGCCTGCTGTCCGCCAGCATGCTGTCCGCCTGCAGCCCGGCCGGCGAAACGCCCGCCGAGCACTCCTCCGCCGACCGTTCGGAAGGCCACACCAAGTCGTCCTCGGGCATTCCCGCCGGCGACGCCGCGGCCGGCGCCAAGCTCGCCGGGACCAAGAACGCCAAGACCGGCCAGGCCTGCGTGGACTGCCACGGCGCCGGCGGCAACGCGCCGATCGACCCGACCTACCCGAAGCTCGGTGGCCAGTACCACGACTACATCGCGCAGGCGCTGCAGAAGTATCGCGACGGCGACCGCAAGCAGTCGCTGATGGCGTCGCAGGCGGCCGAGCTGACCGACCAGCAGATCGCGGACCTCGCGGCCTACTTCGGCTCGCAGCCGTCGCAGCTGCGCGACCTCAGCCACCTCTGAGCGTCGATCGCCGCGCGCGGTCGAGCGCAGACGAAGAAGCCGGCCACTGGCCGGCTTTTTCTTTTCCCGCCCGCATGAGCGCGCCGGCGCGGACGCCGCCGGTCACTTCTCCTGCAGCTCGGGCTTCCACGGAACGTCGGGCGCCTTGCGCGCGGTCGCTTCCCTGTCCTGCATGTTCGGATCGTCGATGCCGCAGCCGCCGCCGAGCTGCAGCAGCGAGACCACGCAATGGAGCTTCTTCGAGGTGCCGGGGATGCTGATCTGCACTTCGCGGATGCCGCGCCGCACCCATTCCTCGAGCAGCGTGCCGCCAGGCATCCAGTAGCGATCGAACACCGTCGCTTCGTAGGGCAGCGGATTCTTGCGCTTGAGCCAGGTGCCGGCGCGATCCAGGTCCGCGATGTCCTCCTCGACGACGCCCGGCGGCAAGCCGCCGCCGGCGGCGGCACTGTTCCCGGGGGGCAACCGCGGGCGGCCGTTCTCGTCGAACAGTCCCGCGGATCCCGCCTGCCCGCCGGGGCGATTGCGATCGGAAATGCCCCAGTCGTCGCCCGCCCGCGCCGTGCGCGTCGCGCCGAGAGCCGCGTTCGGCTTCGACCCCGCGCCTGCGCCCGTGTCCGCAGCGGTGCTGGCGCCGCCCGCGGCGGCCTGCTGCCCGCCCGCCACCGGCGCGGTGCCGGCCGAAGGCGAAGGCTGCGCACCGTTGCCGAGGTCGCCCGGCAGGGCTTCGGCCTGCGCGCGCAGGCCCGGCACGCCGACGGTCGCCGAAGGAAGCGACACGCTGCGCTCGACGGCGCCTTCGAGTGGCGGCCCGGGCGCAGGCAGGGCCTCGGGCGACGTGCCGAGCGCCGGCACCCGCACCTCCGCCGCGCGCACGTCGGCCTGCCGTTCCGCGACGCCCTGCAGCGGCGGCGCGGGCGACGGCAATGCCTGCACGCTCGTGCCCAGCGCGGGCACTTCCACGTGCGCGCCGGGCAGCTTCGGCGCCAGCGCCTTCACCTGCGGCGACGGCACTTCCACCGCCTGCAGCACCTCGGGCGCCTGGGCGAGTTGCGGCACGCGCACCTCCGCCTGCGGCACGGCCACCGTGCGCTCGCTCGGCGGCGGCAGGGTGAATTCGGGTTCCGGCGCGGTGGATTCGGTGACCTGCACCGCCTGCGCCTGCTGGGCCGCCGGCGGCGCCGGCGGCGACGGGGCTTCGCCCTGCGGGGCCGGCTGCTCGGGCGCGGCCTTCGCCGGCGAGGCCGCAGGCGCTGCACGTGCGACCGCGGCGGACGCGGACGCCGGACGCGCGCTCGCGGCGGCGGCCGGGGTCGCAGCCGCGCCCGCGGGCGCGCCGCCGCCTTCCTCGCGCGGCGTGCCTTCACCGATGAACTCGACCTGCACGACTTCCTCGCCCGCCCGCGCGGGCGGTTCGCCGCCGTAGCGCGCGTACGCCAGCCACAGCAGCAGGATCGAGAACAGCAGCTGCGCGAACAGCGCGATCGCGGCGGCGACGATGCGCTGCGCGCGCTCGTCCCGCGACGCCGGCAACCACTGCTGCCGCCACAGCGCGGCAAAGGCTTCGGGACCCGAGAGCGCGGGCACCCTGCGCGGCGCCGGGCGCAACGGACGCTGCGCGAACACGGCGACCATCGCGTCGGCCGCCGCACCCGTGATCGCGCCCAGGCGCTCCTGCATCGACGCAAACCAAGCGCGCCAACCGGGCGGGAACTCGCCCGGCGGCGATTCCGGGCGCAACGTGAGGCGCGCCCGCCGGCGCAGTGCTTCGATCAGTTCGGCCGAGGTGAACACTCGCGCCGAGGCCCTTTCACGCCCTGCCGCGCGGCACGTACGGCGCGTCGCCGGTGTCGTGGTCCGTGGCGTCGCGCACCGCGGTCACGCCCGGCACCTTCGCCAGCAGCGTCTTCTCGATCCCCTGCTTGAGGGTGACGTCGGCCATGCCGCACCCGTGGCAGCCGCCGCCGAAGCGCAGCACCACGACGCCGTCGGCGGTGACTTCCTGCAGCGCGACGTTGCCGCGATGCGAGGCCAGTTGCGGATTGATCTCGTGTTCGATCATCCAGCGCACCCTTTCGACCAGCGACGCCGACCCGTCCGGCGCCTCGCCCTTGATCTTCGGTGCGCGGATCTGCAGCTGGCCGCCCGTGGCCTGCTGCGCGTAGTCGATCTGCGCGCCGTCGAGGAAGGCTACGCTGGCCGCATCCACCCACAGCGTGAAGCCCTCGCAATCGACCGCCCACTCGTCGCCGCCCAGGTCGGCCGGCTCGGCGAACTCCAGGCGCACGTCGGCCTGGGCGGTGCCGGGCATGTGCGCGGACAGGCGCACGCCGAGGCCGGGCAGGCCTTCGCGGTCGATCAGCTTGCGGAAATGGGCCTGCGCGGAGTCGGAGATCTGGATCATGCGGCTATTCTAGCGGTCCCCCGATTGCCCGGAGGACACCGCCATGTCCGACCTCGTACCGCTCGTTCAGGCCCATTGCATCCCGCGCCGGGGCAGCGAACACCGGTTGCCGGAGGCGCGCACGCGCGAGCTGCTGCCGCAGGTCCCGGGCTGGGAAGCCGCCGAGGAAGGCCGCGCCCTGGTGCGCGAATTCCGGTTCAAGGACTACTACCGCACGATGTCGTTCGTGAACGCCTTGGCGCACATGGCGAACGTCGAGGACCACCATCCCGACCTGTCGGTGCACTACGACCGCTGCGTCGTCCGCTACAGCACGCACGACGTCGGCGGCCTGTCCGAAAACGACTTCATCTGCGCCGCGCGCGCCTCCGCGCTCTACCCCGGCTGACCGTAACCTTGGAGGCGTTCCCGCCTTCGTGCGGGGTCGCCGCGGATGCGAGCAGTCCGGTCCGGGGGACGCCGTGGATCCATCCATGGAGGCTCTTCGAAAACATCCATGTTTTCGAAGCCCCCGGACCGGACCACTCGCATCCACGACGACTCGCGCGTGCAGCGCCCATCCTCCGGACACATCGATGTCGCATCGTCGTGTTTCGTAGAGGCCGGGGCCGCGACGTGCGAGGCGCTGGAAGCGTGCGTGGAATTCCGGGGGCCTTGGCGGCATGGATGCCGCCACGGAGCCTACATGGACGTACTCGCGGCGTCCCCCGGAATTCCGCGCACGCTTCCGGCGCGCGACCCGAAGCAACGCGCACGCTTCCGTCAGAGGCGGTCCAGGACGGCGACGAGCTCGGCCGGCAGCGGCGCGTTGAGGACGTAGGGCGCCTTGCCGTCGTCCAGCGCGAACTCGAGCGACGCCGCGTGCAGGAACAGGCGCCGCAGGCCGGCCTGCTCGCGCAGCCGGCGGTTCACGTCCGGGTCGCCGTACTTGTCGTCGCCCGCGACCGGATGCCCGATGTGCCGCGCATGCGCGCGGATCTGGTGGGTGCGCCCGGTCTCGATGCGCACTTCGCAATAGGAATGCCCGCTGCGGCGCTCGAGCACGCGGAAGTGGCTGAGCGAGGGCTTGCCGGCCGGATCGACCTGGACGTGGCGCTCGCCGCCCTGGCGCAGGCCGACGTGCAGCGGTGCATCGACGCTCATCACGCCGTCGGGCATGCGCCCGGTGAGCAATGCGAGGTAGCGCTTCCGCAGCCCCCCGCCCCCGCCCGGGCCCGAGTCCTCGCGCATGAGGGCCTGCAGTTCCGACAGCGCGGACCGCTTCTTCGCCACCACCAGCACGCCCGAAGTGTCGCGGTCGAGCCGGTGGACCAGCTCGAGCGACTGGTTCGGGCGCAGGGCGCGCAGGGTCTCGATGACGCCGAAGGAAATGCCGCTGCCGCCGTGGCTGGCCACGCCCGACGGCTTGTCCACCACCAGCAGCCGGGCGTCCTCGAACAGG
Source organism: Luteimonas sp. (assembly GCA_035765815.1). Taxonomy (GTDB): domain Bacteria; phylum Pseudomonadota; class Gammaproteobacteria; order Xanthomonadales; family Xanthomonadaceae; genus Cognatiluteimonas. Next base: position 4,496 of record DASTWT010000207.1, read on the forward strand.
ATCGAGGCCTCCATGGCCTCGAGCAGGCCCCTGGCCGGGGTCCCCCGTGCCTCCGCGGGCTCCAGCCGGACGGGCGGGATCCGCACTTCGTCCCCGCCCTCGAGGCGCCGCTCGGCCTTGGCCCGGCCGCCGTTCACCCGGACCTGGCCGGAACGGACCAGCTTGTAGACCAGGCTGCGCGGCGCGCCCTTGAGCTGGCCCAGCAGGAAGTTGTCCAGGCGCTGTCCGGCGCGGTCCTCGGCGACCCGCACGGTGCGGGCCCCGGCGGGGCGATCGGGCGGTTCGGGAGGGGCCATGGGACGCCTTGATCTGCTACACTCGCCGGGCGAGATAAGGGTTTGATTTCGCTGGGAGTTGCCCCTTCACCGCTTCGGCGGCGAAAGCGGGCGCGGGCCGAAAGCCCTCCTCCCTCGATCTCCGGCTGCAGCGCGCGACCACCGCCCCCGGGGCGGCCATGTTAGCGGCTCGCCGGCAGACCCGGCCATCGCCCGGCGCGTCAGAACCGCCGGCGCTGAACACGACCCGCGCGCCGCATCCTTCCCGGAGGCAGCGCCGGCCCGCAACACGAACATATTTGCAGCAAGCGCTCCCGCGGCCCGCCGTGGTGTCGTAGCGCTGGAAAACTCGAACCGCCGCCGCGCGTCCCTTTTCGCGCAGCGGCGGTCGGCAGTCTCCAGAGGCGAAACGCCCACGGCGTCGTCGCGCGAAGCAGCGCGCGAGGAACGCCACCATGAAGAGAATGCTCATCAACGCGACGCAGGCGGAAGAACTGCGCGTCGCGATCGTCGACGGCCAGACGCTGTACGACATCGACATCGAACAGCCTGCCAAGGAACAGAAGAAGTCCAACATCTACAAGGGCCGCATCACCCGGCTCGAACCCTCGCTCGAGGCGGCCTTCGTCGAATACGGCGGCGAGCGCCACGGCTTCCTGCCGCTGAAGGAGATCTCCCGCGACTACTTCCAGTCCGGCGTCGACCCGAACAAGGCCGGCCTGAAGGAACTGCTGCGCGAAGGCCAGGAAGTCGTGGTCCAGGTCGAGAAGGAAGAGCGCGGCAACAAGGGCGCGGCCCTGACCACGTTCATCTCGCTGGCCGGCCGCTACATGGTGCTGATGCCCAACTCCCCGACCGCCGGCGGCGTCTCGCGCCGGATCGAGGGCGAGGACCGCGCCGAGCTCAAGCGCGCGATGGACGCGCTGAACATCCCCGACGAGATGGGCGTGATCATCCGCACCGCCGGCGTCGGCCGCGACGCGGAAGACCTGCAGTGGGACCTGGACTACCTGCTGAGCGTGTGGCGGGCGGTCGCCGAGGCCGCGCTGAGCAAGCCGGCGCCGTTCCTGATCTACCAGGAATCGCGGCTGATCATCCGCGCCCTGCGCGACTACATGCGCGCCGACATCGGCGAGATCCTGGTCGACACGCCGGAGATGTACGAGGAAGCGAAGGAATTCGTGCAGCAGGTCATGCCGCACAACCTGCGCAAGCTCAAGCACTACACCGACGACGTCCCGCTGTTCAACCGCTTCCAGATCGAGTCGCAGATCGAGGGCGCCTACGAGCGCGAGGTGCGCCTGCCCTCCGGCGGCGCGCTGGTGATCGACCAGACCGAGGCGCTGACCGCGGTCGACGTGAACTCGGCGCGCGCCACCAAGGGCGGCGACATCGAGGAGACCGCATTCAACACCAACCTGGAGGCGGCCGAGGAAGTCGCGCGCCAGATGCGCCTGCGCGACCTGGGCGGGCTGGTGGTGATCGACTTCATCGACATGGCCTCGAACAAGCACCAGCGCGAGGTCGAGAACCGCCTGGCGAACGCGCTGAAGTCCGACCGCGCGCGCGTGCAGGTCGGCCGCATCTCGCGCTTCGGCCTGCTCGAGATGTCGCGCCAGCGCCTGCGCCCGAGCTTGGGCGAGTCGAGCCAGATCGTGTGCCCGCGCTGCGAGGGCCACGGCCGCATGCGCAGCATCGAGTCGCTGGCGCTGTCGATCATCCGCGTCGCCGAGGAGCACGCGATGAAGGACAACACCGGGCAGGTGCTGGTGCAGGCCCCGGTGGAGATCGCCAACTACCTGCTGAACGAGAAGCGCCGCGCGCTGAGCGAGATCGAGAAGCGCCACGACGCGCCGATCGTGATCGTCGCCGACGAGCAGCTGCACACGCCGCATTACGAAGTCACGCGCATCCGCGAGAACGAGCTCGGCGAGGACACCAGCCGCCCGAGCTACCAGCGCGGCACGCCGCGCAAGCTGGCGACGATCGCGCTGACCAAGGCCAACCTCAACGTGCCGCCGCCGGCCGCGGTGACCAACGTGCGCCCGGCCCAGCCGGCGCCGATGCGCGAGCCGCGCGAGGACGCGCCGGCGCCCGCGCCGGTCGCGCCGCCCTCGCCCGCCGCCGCTGCCGCGCGCAGCGTCGGCCTGTGGGACCGCATCCTCGGCTTCTTCGGCGTCGGCGAACCGGCCATGCCGGCGCGCAAGCCGCAGGCGCAGCCGTCGGACCGCGGCGGGCGCGGCGACCGCAACGAGCGCGGCGGCCAGCGCCGCGACGGGCGCGATGGCCGCGGCGAGCGCGGCGGTCGCAACGACCGTGGCGGCCAGCGCCGCGACGAGCGCCGCGGC